>PFCY01000076.1 GCA_002763085.1 Candidatus Pacearchaeota archaeon CG10_big_fil_rev_8_21_14_0_10_32_14
TTTCAAGTCTTCATAAATAAGATAATAAACTCTCCATTTTTCATATCTTTTTTCCCTAAACCATTTTACGTTAAGTGGATCTCCGACATATGGGTTTTGTCTACTTGTTTCATATAATTATCTGAGAAAAAACTTATTTTTTCACTAAAAATCGGTGTTCTAAACCCTGCATAATTTCTCATGTGATTAAATATTATAATAAATTTATAAATCTAATTCCTAATCCTCTTTCTTAACATAATTAGGAGATGCTTCATCATCAGCCTCTTGGAATTTAGCCAAGTCTGTAACATAATCTCCTGCTTGAAGTTTCACAATTCTCACTCCCTGCGCGTTTCTTCCCATAACTCTTATATTATCAAGCGAAGTTCTCATAACTATTCCTTTTCCTGTTGTTATAATAATACTATCAGTGTCATTAATTGATACTGTTGTCACAACGTCACCAGTTTTATCAGAAGTCTTCAAATTAATAACTCCTTTTCCAGCACGAGCAGTTTTTCTATAATCACTTACCGATGTTCTCTTTCCGTACCCATTTTTAGTGATTGTCACAATAGCTTCAGTTCGCAGAATTTCCATACTTACAACTTCGTCATCTTTATCAAGTTTAATTCCCGTCACGCCGTAGGACGCTCTTCCCATGTTTCGAACTTCAGTTTCATTGAATCGAATTGCCTGACCAAGCTTCGAAGCTAAAAGAATTTCTTGTCCTTTAGAAACAATTTCAACACCAATTAATGAATCTGAATTATCATTAGGTAAACTTATTGATCGCACACCGCTTGCACGCGGTTTCGCAAAATTTGAAAGCGCAATTTTCTTAACTATTCCTTTTTTTGTCGCCATAAACAAATGATCATCAAACTTTTTTATAGAAATAACACTCGTCACATTTTCATCTTTCAAAGATAACATATTAACAACTGCTTTTCCTTTACTATATCTTTCAGCTTCAGGAATTTCATGAGCTTTAAGCCAGTAAACTCTTCCTCTCGACGTGAAAAACATCAAATAATCGTGAGTCGAACAAGTGATTAGCTGTTTAACAAAATCTCCAGTTGAAAGTTCACTACCAATAACTCCTTTTCCGCCTCGCTTCTGTTCTTTGTATGTCTTAGTGTCCATTCGCTTGCAATAACCTTTATCAGTGATTGTAACAACTACTTCTTTCTTTTGAACAAGATCTTTTTCAGAAATTTCTGCAACTCTTTGTAAAACGTAAGTTCGTCTATTATCGCCGTATTTTCTTTTAATTTCATTTACTTCTTTTGTAATAATTTTTAATATTTCATTAACATCCGCAAGTATTGCCTCAAATTCTTTTATACTTTCTTTTAATTCTTTTTCTTCGGTTTTTAATTTATCTAATTCTAAAGATGTCAATTGTTGAAGTTTTGTATCGAGAACTGCTTGTGCCTGTCTTTTTGTAAATTTGAATTTTGCGACAAGATTTTCATTAGCTTCTGTTGCGCCGCGAGATTTTTTTATCACGATTATGACTTCGTCAATTTGCTTTAGTGCAATAAGAAGACCCTCGACAATCTCAAGTCTTTCTTTGGCTTTCTTGAGCATGAATTTAGTTCTATTTGTGATAATTTTCTTTCTATATTTTACATATTCTTCTAAGATTTGTTTTAAAGTTAAGACCTTCGGCTGATTATCAACTAAAGCAAGAATATTTGCGTTATATGAATCTTGAAGTCTTGTAAATTTGTAAAGCGCATTTATCAAAAATTTAGAATTTGCTCCTTTTCTAAGTTCAAGAACAATTCTGATCTTACCTTTATTTGATTCATCTCTCAAATCTGAAATATCTTTTATCTTTTTATCAGAAACCATTTTTGCAATCTGCGTTATCAAATCACTTTTATTAACCATATAGGGAATTTCAGTGATCACAATCATCTCTTTATTTTTTGTAGATTCAGTTGTGACTTTACCTCTCATGATCAAACGCCCGCGTCCAGTGCTATAAAGTTCTTTCATATCCCCAGAAACATACCCCCCCGTCGGGAAATCAGGTCCGGTAACAATTTCTATAAGTTTATCAACAGTTATATCATTATTTTTTATATAAGCCGTTATCGCATCACAAATTTCAGTTATATTATGTGGAGGAATATTTGTAGCCATACCGACTGCAATTCCAGTTGCTCCATTAAGTAAAAGATTAGGAAGTTTTCCAGGCATAAGGGTTGGCTCTTTAGTTGAATTATCAAAATTTGGAATATAATTTACTGTATCTTTTTCTAAGTCTTCCATCAATTCCATTGAAATCGGCATTATTCTCGCTTCAGTATATCTGTACGCCGCCGGCGGATCTCCGTCGACACTACCAAAATTTCCTTGACCATAAACAAGAGGATATCTTAAAGAGAAATCTTGCGCCATTCTTACAAGCGCATCATAAACTGCAGTGTCGCCGTGAGGATGGAATTTACCTATAACATCTCCGACGATTCTCGCTGATTTTTTTGTCTGCGTTCCTGGCTTAACTCCCATTTGATGCATTGAATATAAAATTCTTCTCTGAACAGGTTTAAGTCCGTCTTCTACACTTGGCAGAGCTCTAGAAACAATGACACTCATTGCATAATCTAAATATGCCTTTCTCATCTCTCCAGAAATTTCAGTATTAATAACTCCCTTTTCATTCATAGCTTCGCTGATTTTTTCTTCTTCAGCAAGTTTAACTTTATCTACTGGCTTATCTTCAACAATTTCTTCTGTCTCTTCATCTTCGTTATCGTCTTTAGTCATCTTCTAACTCCTCCCCCTTCAACTCTTCATCCTCTTTTGGATTATCTTTTGTTTCATCTTCAACATATTCAATATGATTTATCTGTAGTTCGTTATCTTCATCAATCTCAAAACTTACTTGCTTTTTTGTTTTTTTCAGATGATTTAGCTTTTCAATTAAGTCGTCTATCTCTTCATCGTTTACCGTAAAATTCCAAACTTGGATCTCTTGTAATTCTTCTTCTTCCATTATTTTTTCTCTTTTCTATCGACGTAGGCCATAAATTCGTCTTCATTTAATTCTTTCTCGTCGATGTTTCGTCCTTCCCATTTACATTTATGGCACTCCCAATCTCCAGAGTTTTTCCCTTCTTCTCCAGTCAAAACAACCACGACTTCGTCGCTCTTGCACTTTGGACAAATTTTTATTTTATACGTCTTTTCTTTTTTACTTGAAGATTTATCCTTCTTACTGTTTTCTTTGGCTCCATTTTTAGGTTTAGCTGCTTTTTCACTTTTGATTCCTTTTGCTTTCTTCCAAGCAGTAGGAGAATCATATCCTTCAAGGATCCATTCTGGCGTATTTATTTTTCCCATTTTATTTTTTTATTAATTTATTATCTACTAATTTATTTTTATTAGGATAACAACATAAAACATTATCTAAATATTCTACCCCGCAAAAATAAGGGCATATAGAAACATTTTTCACTGCACATTTATGAGTATTAGCACTATCAGCTTCATTCCAGGGGCATTTCATTAGATTCCAAGATGTTTTATCTTGAGACATTAAATCAATATCTATATTTGCTCCATCAAGTTTTTTTATTTCTACCATTATATATCTAAATTTGCCTCCTTAGCGTTTTCTGCGATGAAATCTTTTCTACCTTGAACATCATCTCCCATTAGCATACTGAACGTCTGATCGGCTTCCACAGCATCCTCTACATAAACCTTCTTTATTTTTCTAGTTTTCGGATTCATTGTAGTGTCCCAAAGTTGATCAAGTGACATCTCTCCTAGACCTTTAAATCGATTGACGACAACGTTACCGCCGAGCTTATCAACAAGTTTTTTGAGTTCTGCCTCGCTGTGAACATAATGATCTTTATTTTTTCTTACCTTGAACAATGGAGGAACGGCCGCATAAATATTGCCATTATCAATTAATTGTGGCATATATCTAAAAAAGAAAGTCAGTAAAAGAGTCTTGATATGTTCTCCATCAACGTCTGCATCAGTCATGATTATGATTTTATTATATCTAAGTTTTGTCGCATCAAAGCTTTCTCCAACTCCAGTTCCAATTGCAGTTATCAAATTAGTGATCTCTTCGCTACCTAAAGCCTTCGTCGGATTCGCTTTCTCAATATTTAGGATTTTACCTTTCAAAGGAAGTATTGCCTGAATCTCTTTATTTCGTGCTTGCTTTGCTGAACCACCCGCGCTTTCTCCCTCAACGATATATAATTCTGAGTCTTCGTTTTTCTTTGATGAACAGTCAGCAAGTTTTCCAGGCAGACCTCCAAGTGAAAAAGCGCTTTTTCTTCTCACAAGTTCCTTAGCTTTCTTTGCAGCAAGTCTTGCTCTCGCAGCTTCCATAGCTTTATCTGCAATTTTTTTAGCAACGGCTGGATTTTCTTCAAAGTATTCTGCAAGTGCAGCAGTAACCATCGAATCAACTTGACCTTTAATTTCAGAATTTCCAAGTTTTGTTTTTGTTTGTCCCTCAAACTGCGGATTCGGAATTTTCAAACTAATAATTACTGTAAGGCCCTCTCTAACATCATCTCCCGACAAAGAAGAATCACCATTTTTACTCGGTTTAAGAATATTTTTTTTCTTAGCATAATCATTTATTACTCTTGTTAATGCTGTTTTAAAACCAGCGACATGCGTTCCTCCCTCAACAGTATTTATTGTATTGACAAAACCAAAAATATTTTCGTTATATGAACTGTTATATTGAACTGCAACTTCTATAGAAGTCCCGCTCTCTTTATCTTCTCTTTTGAAATAAACCGGCTTGTGAATGATCTCTTTACTTCCGTTGATCCATTTTACAAACTCAACTAATCCTCCATGATATTGAAAAATTTCTTTTTTATCTTTTATTTCATCAACAAGATTTATTTTTAACCCTGCGTTCAGAAAAGCAATTTCTCTAAGTCGCGTCTCTAAAATTTTGTAATCAAAAGTTAAAGTCGAAAATATTTCTTCATCAGGGAAAAATGTGACTGTCGTTCCAGTTTCATCTTTATCTTTAGTTTTTCCGATCGTTTTAAGTTTTGTTTGGGTTATACCCCGAGAGAATTCCATACTGTAAATATTCCCATCTCTTTTTATCTCAACTATAAGTTTTTTAGAGAGTGCATTTACGCATGAAATTCCTACTCCATGAAGACCGCCAGAAATCATATAAGATTTTTTATCAAATTTTCCACCAGCATGTAATCTTGTTAAAGCAACTTCAACCGCCGGAATTTTTAATATTGGGTGTGGTTCGACAGGAATTCCTCTTCCATCATCCTCAACACTGCAAGAACCATCTTTTTTTATTGTGATTGTAATATTTTTGCAATATCCCGCAAGTGCTTCGTCAACAGAATTATCAACAGCTTCGTAAACTAAATGATGCAGACCGTCTTTTCCAGTCGATCCTATATACATCGCAGGCCTTTTTCGCACTCCTTCTAGGCCTTCTAAAACCTTAATTGATTCAGCTCCGTAATCTTTTGCAGACATTTTACTCCTTATTTTTTATGTTAATTAGCGTCGAGAAAGTTCGACATTAATATAAAATTTTTTTAGTTTTTAAACCTTGCCGTCTGTATGGCTCTGTTGAAAATCTCTCAACTTCTAACTTCATATTGTAGTTATTACT
>PFCY01000085.1 GCA_002763085.1 Candidatus Pacearchaeota archaeon CG10_big_fil_rev_8_21_14_0_10_32_14
TGTAAATTAGTTTGAGGCAGACAATATTTGATTAAGACTTAATCAAGTTTCTCTTTCAGAGAAACTTGGGATGAAGCCGGAGAAAGAAATGACAAGAAAACAAACTCAGGAGAAATTATCGAGTATAGAAAAACTAGTAGAATTTAATAGATATTTGAACAGACGTCTCCATTTAGTTCATAGTGCGCGTAGAAGAGAACCATTCTTAGTAGATAGTGAAGACGAAGAAATTAAATCAAAACCATTTGGTCTTCCAGATATTGTTATATCTCATCAGCAACCATATAATCCCGCGTTGCCATGGACTTATGAAAGACCTTACTGGTTTTCTACAGTCAAACCTTATTTATGGCGAAATTACTTGACACATAATGAAGTTCATTTGGTTCTAGGAAATGAAATGGATTCATTACCTGTTAATATAATTGCAATGTGTGAAGCTTCAACCGGTGGCCCAGAACCAGCAAATGCCTATTTATTGGGACCGAAAATGCATGGAATACATCGAGATGGTGATATCATAATTCCAGTTCAATATTATAAAATTGATTCCAATAGACATGAAGAATTAGGAATTGAATCAAATAAAAAATATTTGAAGTTATTAGTTGATCGAGTTAAAGAAGATAGAAAAATTGGAGGAAAGAAAAAATGACCGACGAAAACAATGAACTTAAATTGTATGAAGCTAAAGTTAAAGATATATATTCTGTTAATGATCCTCATGATGATTATGATATGTTTTTTAAGACTTATGTGATTGGAAGAAATGAAGATGAAGCAAAAGAAAATCTAATAATTCCAGAATTATCAGAATTGGATTGGAAGTTATTAAGAACTCAAGAGGTAAGAAATCTGACGTCAAGAGAAATATCCTTAGAAGAGGTATTAGTTCCAGGATATAGGATAATCGTTCAAAAAGATTAATATCAATTTTCAATTCCCCTTAACAATCTTTAAAAATCAATTTCTCTTATCTCCCCTGAGGTGATTTAAAATGACTTACATAAAAAGATTGGTGATGTACGGCTTTAAGTCGTTTCCCCGAAAAACTGAAATTCCGTTTGATAAAGAAATAAATGTAATTCTCGGTCCAAATGGAAGCGGAAAATGTATAACTGGAGACTCAGTTGTAGCCCTTGGCGACGGAAGTTTTGAAAGGATAGATAAAATTGTAAATTCAAGATTAGATAAGGCGATCAAAACCGAAGATGGTTTTCTTATTCCAGGAGACGGAACAGAGATTGAATGCCTGAATTTGGAGACTCAAAAAATAGAAACAAAAATGATAAAATCTTACGTAAAAAGAACGTCTCCAGAAACGCTCCTTTCTATAAAAACAAGATCTGGAAAGCAAATAACTGCAACAAAATATCATCCATTATTTATCCTGAAAAATGGAAAGGTTGTTGAAGCAAGGGCAGATGAATTAAAACCTGGTGTGCGGATTGCGACACCTAGAAAAATAAATTATAAACCTGAAGGTAAATATTTCATAGAACTCCTGAATGAAATTTCTGTTCAGGATAATATTTATGCACCGTTCAAAGAAGATTATATCTTGATCTTAAATTCTATAAAGAATGGATCAACCTGGAAAGAACTTTCGAATAAAATTGGTATCTCCTATTACGTCATCAAAGGGCTCTTAGACAAACAATCCATAAATTTATCACATTTAATCAAAATCTTAAAATACTCCAAAATTTCTGATTTAGAGATTATTGGTTTACTCGACGGATTTATCTCTAACGGGAAAAAGATTCAATTTAGTTTTGAGAACTCACCAGATTTTTCAAGATTTTTAGGTTACCTCCTAGCCGAGGGACGACTCACAGAATCAAATCAAATTTGGTTTACGAATGGAAGTCAAGAAATCGTCGAAGATTATGTTCATCTTGTAAAAAAACTTTTTGGAAAAAAACCGTTAATCTGCGAATATAAACAAAATTGCTGGGACATCATCTTTTATTCAGCTCCGTTGATCAAGATCCTCCATAAACTGGGTGTAAAAGAAAATTCAGGTAAAAAAGAAATTTCAAATACATTTTTAAAACATTCATCAACTCTTGAAATAGCTCAGTTGTTAAATGGACTTTATTGCGGAGATGGATATGTCTCAAAATCATCTATAGAACTTACAACTAAAAGCAGTAAATTAGCAAAGGGCATCGAAATTTGTTTGCTCAGACTTGGAATAACCTCGAGGATCAGAAAAGAGACTAAAACTATCAAGTCAATACATTTTTCTGGAGAATATTACAACGTGATTTCATATGGATCGACGAACTTTGCGATCTTTGAAGAAAACATAAAACTAGTCCATAATAAAAAAAGGCAAAGGATTATAGAAGGATTAAATAAAATTGCAAATCCAAATACTGATTTAATTGAGGTGAACAAATTGGTCAAAGATATGGTAGTTGAAGCAGGAATTAATATTAAGGTCACTAAAAAACAATTCCCCTCTCTTGATGTATATAGTTATAATCAATGCTTACCCTCGAGAAATGGGCTTCAAAATCTTTGTGACAATCTTTTCATAAATAAAACGGGATTAGTAAATCAATTAGAGACGGTATCACACTCTGATATTTTTTGGGATGAGATAAAAGAAGTAAATGAGGTTGGCGGCGATGGATTTGTGTATGATTTGTGTGTTGATGAACATCATAATTTTATTGCAAATAATATTTATGTTCATAACTCAAACATTTCTGACGCTTTATGTTTTGTTTTAGGAAGACTTTCTATAAAATCTATTCGAGCAAAAAAAGCGAGCAACTTAATTTTTCAGGGGACCAAAGCAGCCTCTCCAAGTAAAGAAGCTATCGTAGAAATAATCTTCGACAATTCAGAAAAAGCATTCACGTATGAGACTGACGAAGTTGCAATAAAAAGGATAGTAAGAAAAAACGGCCAAAGCATATACAAAATAAATAATGAAACTAAAACCCGTCAAGATGTTTTATCACTTTTGGCTCAAGCAGGAATCGATCCTCACGGATTTAATATAATCCTTCAGAATGAAATCCAAAATTTTGTGCGGATGCATCCTGAAGAAAGACGAGGAATTATTGAGGAAGTTTCCGGGATATCTATTTACGAATCTAGTAAACTAAAGTCTCTTAAAGAACTCGACAGGACTGAAGAAAGGTTAAAAGAAGTTGCTTCTATTTTAAGAGAACGAACTTCGTATTTGAATAATCTAGAAAAAGAAAGACAGCAGGCGCTCAAATTCAAGAAATTAGAAAAAGACGTCAAAGTATTCAAAGCATCAATCATAAGTTTTGATTTGATGAAAAAGAAAAAACATTTGGAAACAATTGATTCAGAAATTTCCATCAAAATATCTAGGCTTGAAAAAATAAAGATGATAATCCATAAAATTCAATCATCAATTGACAACTCTCGTCTTAAAATAGCATCAATAAATAAAAAAATAGAATCATCGACGGGAATTGAACAAGAATTATTGAATAGAGAAATTGCTGACATTAGAGCAGAACTAGCAGGTTTAAGTGTAAGACGCGAAAATTTTCAATCAAAAATTATGCAATTAGAGAAGCAAAGAGAAGATGCTAAACAAAAAATCACTCAAGACGAGATTACTGTGCGTGATTTAAATAAAGAAGCGCCACTGGCAAAAAAGGAAAAAGATTTGCAGAAAAAAAAAGAAGAATTTGAAGAAGTCGAACAGCAAAGAAAAAAATATTATATGTTAAAATCTGAAAGCAAATCACTTAAAGAAAGAATTAGAGAAAAAGAAATTTTCTTACAGCATCAAAAAAATGAATCTGAAATTGCATTAAGGCAGATAGACTCATTATCGTCGGAACTCTTTGATAAAAAGTCATCAAGTGAAAAATTGACTGAACTTAAATCCACTCAAAAAAATAAACGCGAAAGTTTTATGTCTTTGAATGTTAGAGAAAGAGAATTAGAAAAATATCTTCACACATACGAAAACGAAATTGTTAACCTCAATAAAATAGTGAGTGACATCGCAAAATTAGATGTTTGTCCTCTGTGTAAAAGTAAAATCACTCAAGATCATATCTCCCACATTAAAGGTGAAACCTCTCCAAAGCTAAAGGATTTTCAGAGTAAGATCCAGCATCATGATAAAGAATTATCAGAATTATATTCTAAAAAACAACTTTTGGATAAAGACATTGAAGAATTGAGCAATGAAATCACAAAAAGAGAATCAGATATAAATAAAATTTATATCATTAATGAGAAAAAAGAGAGAATAAAACAGATACAGGATGTGATTAATAGGACTAATGAAGAAATTTCTGTTTTAACAAAAAGACAAAAAGCGTTAGACGACGTTTTAATTGAGTCCTCAACAATAGAATCAAAATATGAATCAACTCGTCTCGAATTACAAGAAGTCTCTATGAGAAGTGAAGAGACTCTCGACTCTGAAATGTCTTTCAAAATGAGAGAAATTGACAGACTAAATGCAATGATAAAACAATATTCAAACGAGATGACCGATCTCAAAGAAGATCTTGAATCAATTAAAAAAGATATCTCTGAAAGAGAAAGCCGTCTATCCAAAAAAAATGCGCTCGAACAGGACTTAGTCAAAAAAAATCAACAACTGATTCACGAAAGAGAATCAATTAATAATGAGATAAGAAACGGAGAAACCGAACATATCCATAAGTCTAACGATATAAGGACTTTAGAGCAGGATATGAATAATCTTAAGATCGATAAGGCAAGAGTCGATGCTGAAATCCTGAATTTAGAATCTGAAATGCTTTCTTATCCAAATATTCCCATCATAAAAACTAATAAAGAAGCGCTTCAAGAAAAACTTCAATCGACATTAGAGATTCTCACTCAAATTGGATCAGTAAACCTCAAATCTTTAGAAGTCTATGATGAAGTGAAAAAAGAATATGACACCGTCAGGGAAAGAGCGGATTTGATTATGAGAGAAAAAGACGGAATCCTAAAAGTCGTCCACGAAATCGACATTAAAAAAAGAAAAGCCTTCAAAATAACTCTCGATGCTTTAAACGAAATCTTCAATAGAAATTTCACAATGCTTTCAACTAAAGGAACAGTTTCTCTTGAGCTCGAAAATAATAAGGATCCTTTTGAAGGTGGCGTTAATGTTTTAGTTAAAACCGGTCATGGGAAATATTTTGACGTATCATCTTTGAGCGGAGGAGAACAGACCATTGTTGCCTTATCCCTTATTTTCGCAATACAAGAGTATAAGCCGTATCATTTCTACATTCTCGATGAAATAGATGCAGCTCTTGACAAACGTAATTCTGAGCGCCTCGCAGACCTCCTAAAGAAATATATGCAAAGAGGACAATACATCGTAATAACTCACAACGACGAAATAATCACAAACGCGACAAACATTTTCGGTGTGAGTATGCATGAAGGCGTTTCAAAAATTATTAGTTTAAAATTATAATCTTCATGCTCGCGATTTCATCGGAGGCAATTAGAAATCGCC
>PFCY01000026.1:0-4338 GCA_002763085.1 Candidatus Pacearchaeota archaeon CG10_big_fil_rev_8_21_14_0_10_32_14
TATGAAAACAAAATAAAAAGTATATTTAAACTTGTCTATCAATGATTTTTAACAGAATTAGAGAATGTTAAGTTTGATTATGGACTTAACATTATAGAAAGATTTTTATAGTTCAAGAGTTTTATTTAATCATAAAATTGAGGTGAAAATGAATTGGATAGTTATAGCGGTTGTAGCGGCCGTGATTTTAGTTGCATTCTATCTATTAACTGAACTGAAAAGAATGAAACATAAATTTTTTGCTGTGTTTGTCATTTTAGTCATAGTGCTTTTTATAGGAACTGCTTATTTTGTGTTTAAAGATAGACCATTAGATTTGAATAGTTTTGAGGGATTTAAGGACGCGTCGAAGGTGTATATGACCTTTTTAGGATCAGCATTTGATAATACTAAAACGATAACAAGTAATGCTATAAGGATGGATTGGAGTGCTAAAAATACTACTCTTGAACCAAATTTAAGAGACCAAAAATGAGGATTCTTTTATTCTTAATGATATTTTTTATTTCTGGAGCGTTGCTCGTAATTGAAAATAATAATCTCGCGCTTCGTGACTCAGATAATGCAATAAAATTTGGCGGAATTTATTTTTCTTGGCTTGGGCAGATTATATCCAATTCTATGACTGTAACTGGAAATGCCGTTGATTTAAGATGGCTCCCAACAAATACGTCCGTTGAGAATTTGACTAAATAAAACTGGAGTGGTAGATTTCACTTTATATTATCTCATACATATTTGCTGCTTTGCAGGATTGATGCTCACAAATTCAACTTCGTCAGAATTTGTTCGTACGAAAAAATTAATCCAAAATAATAATAATAATAATAATATTTCTAAGACAATATGCTAATCTGATTTTGAGTTAATTAAATAATGTTATGAAATATAAATCGACTATGATCATCTAGAAGATGTCATTAAAAATTAAACACTGAATTTCCTAATCATAGTAAAATTCAAACAAATTTACCCAATCTCTAAATAATAAGTTTTAAAAACTATATTACATCATATATATTACACAATATGGTTAAAAAAAGAGTAAAAGCTTCGAGAAAGTCTCCATTGAGAAGGTCTGGAAGAAGGTCGTTCGATGTTGAAACAGGGAAAGTGGTTTCGTCGCCGAGAAAAATAAAGTCTATTGCTATTAATTTAATTGTTTTCGCTGTTTTGTCTCTTTTGTTGTATATACTATCTATTATTACAACTCATCCCGGTCTTGTAAATTTATTTTGGATTTTTTCTGTTATGCTTATGTTTGTGGCGCTTGCATTTTTTATTGTTTTATTAGTTTTTATTTTACTCAATTATTTTAGGAAATAATAAATTAAAGAAATTCTTAATCCACAGCAGATTTGAAAACAACTTTCAAATCCGCGATAAAGTTAACACTTAATCGGAAGAATTGAACTCTCCTCATTCAACTCACAATTTCAGAATTGAAGCCACAGCCAATTAAGAATCAAGATTCTTAAATTCAATAATTATTTTTGTAATAATTATTGGGAGAGTAAACTCTCGTCTGTTATTTTAATCTCTGAATTCCAAGCCACAGCCGGGAGTTGAACCCGGGACCTTTACATTTTTAGTATCATAGTTTCTTTGATTTCCTGGGAAACTTTCTTTTCTAAAGAAAGTAAGCCATTACCAATGTAACGCTCTAACCGTCTGAGCTACTGCGGCACTATTTTTTGGAAATTTTGGATTAGAAATTCCCACTTAAGCCAATCTAAAGATTGGCAACCCACCCTAATAAAATCTGCGTTTCCTATATTTTGTCTAATCCAAAATTAATCTTAATCTAAATCCTAATCCACATTACTTTTATAAACATAACCGCCTACTCAAAATTATGGCAAAAGATAGCAAAGAAAAATCAACTCTCGCGGAATTAAAGAAAAATTACGCGGTGCTTCAAAAGAAATATTCTTTACCAAGTTTTGATGATCTGAATAAAGATTTTTATATTGAGAGAGTCAGCGATATAGAAACGGATTACATTCTTCGCGAGATGAGGAAATTTATTTCAGAAAGGTATTCAAATTATATGCGGTTTGTCGAGGCTATTCTAAATCCTGTGAATGCGCCTATGTTTGTTTTTTCAATAATTAAACTGCTTGGAAAAGAGGATAAAAAACAACTCGAATCAATATATACTCGGTTTATGCAGATTGAACTGGATCTCATTGAACTAGATATTCAAACTTCTGAAGTTAAAGAAGCGGATTTCATAAAAAAATCTTACAAAGATTGGCAGGAATTCAAAAAATCAATGACGACCGTTTTTGATACTATAAAAAAGAACAAAGAGAATAAAGCAGAAAAAAATGACGGGAATTATTTTGGGTAAAATTTTAGGAAAGAAAGCAAATTATTAAACGGAGTTGCTTCGCCAAGAAAAATTAGCAATTAATTTTTAATTTACTTAAAAATTAATTGAGATAAATGTCGGGAATACTAATCAGACGGAGATAACAATTGTAAATTCAAAATTAATTGAGATGAGAACTAAATTATTTATCTAAATAGATAGAAGTGAATTCAAAAATCCTAAAAGGAAATGGAATGATTTGCCTCTTAATACTAAGCAATTACTTTGAAAAGGAATGTTTATATAATTCTGACCTTTAGAAATGGGATGAATAAAGGTTATACTTTGATTGATGGGACTATCATCTTGAATAGAGAATTAAATGATTTAGATTTATTTGTTAAAGATTTTTTAGATGTTTTAAAAAAATATTCAAGTTATCTTGTTGTGAGCGGTTATGTGAGTATTTCCTCTGGAAGAACTCGAGGTACGGAAGATGTTGATGTTCTGGTCGAGGTTTTTGATAAAAAGTTATTTGAGAAATTATTTTATGATTTAGAAAAAAATAATTTTTGGTGCTATCAAAGTGATGATTTTGAAGAAGTTTATGATTATGTTCGGGAAATGAAGAGTATTAGATTTGCAAGAAAAAATGAAATGTTTCCGAATATTGAATTTATTTTGGTGGATGAGTCAAAAAAAGCCAAGTATTTTGAATTTACACATCCGCAAAAGATTCGAGTTAAAGATTTTGAGTTTCTAATTCCTCCAATTGAATTTGAAATTTTGTATAAAGAAATAGTACTTGGTGGAGATAAGGACTTGGCGGATGCAAAACATTTAAGATTATTTTACAGCGAAATTCTTGAAGGAAATAAATTTAATGAATATAAGAAAATAATTATTGGAGAGATTAAAAATGAAATCAAAAAAAATACCGGTATCTGACATGGATTATGTTGAATATTATGCATTAAAATTAAAAGAGAACAATAAACTTTTTAGTCAACATAAAAAATTTATTGAATCTCAGTACAAAGGGAGTTCAACTCTTTTTAGAAATTCTTACGGAAAGGGCGAAGAATTTAAGAAAAATGCTAGAACATATCTTAAAAGTATGAAACTTATTTAGTATTATTTGATAATTTAATCTAAATGGGAAAAACCCTTAAATACTCCTCGAGATTGTACGAGTTATGGTAGAATTTAATATTATAATTGAGAAAGGCGGGGATGGTTATCTCATTTCTGAAGTGGTGGAACTTCCCGGATGTCATACACAGGCAAAAAATATGAATGAATTATTAGAACGGACTAAAGAGGCAATTTCCCTTTACTTAGATGACAGAGATGTTGAAATTGTAAGTAATTTTATAGGGATTCAAAAGATAGAGGTGTAAAATTTCATCTAAACTGCCGCAATTGACTGCAAAAGAGTTGATGTGTGTTCTCGAAGATATGGGTTTTAGTGTTTTGAGGCAAGCGGGGAGTCATGTTTTTATGAAACATGCTGATGGACGAACTACGACGGTACCAAATCATCCTGGGAAAAACCTGATAGAGGATTATTAAACAAAATTATCAAACATGATCTAAATCTTTCAAGAGAAGAATTCGAAGAATCGCTTTAGTAATTTATATTAAACATCATAAATGGCTCTGTTGAAAGTCTTTTTTTCTTTTATTTTTGTGTTAGGAAATTCCCACTAAATTTCTTTCTTCGAAAGAAATAACTCGCGATTTCGCCCACCATCCCAACACTTACCCCTTATCACGAAATTACTCGCCCACCCTATTTTTATCTGTATTTCCTATAGTTAGTGAAAACCAAAGGATGTGACTAGCGCCGTATAATTGAAACATTTATAAATTATAAATTCTTATAGCGATAATGAAAAAGGGGATGAAAGGATTTCTTAACGATAGGAAAGGATTATCTGAAGTTGTTACAGCTTTGATTATGGTTTTGCTTGTGATTGTTGCGTTAATGATTGTCTGGGGTGTTGTTTCTAATTTATTAAATA
>PFCY01000026.1:4413-5502 GCA_002763085.1 Candidatus Pacearchaeota archaeon CG10_big_fil_rev_8_21_14_0_10_32_14
TAAAATTGTTTTATCTGATGGAACAAATTCTCAATCATTTGAAGAAAATGTAGAAACATTAGGAGAATTTGGTGAGATTACTTTTACTTATGTTAATTCTCCTGCTGGTAATCCAAAGTATATTGATCCAGCTAAGATACCAGGTCAAGCTAGTACAATAACTTCAGTTACAATCGTTCCTTTAATTGGAGAAAATTTAAATGCAGGTATTGAAAGTTCTAGGACTGTTACTGGTGGGGTGGCTGGGGGAGGCGGAACGACTTATACTTATCTAACTTATGTGGACCATCTTGCTCCTCAGAATTTTTGGAGATTTGAATCTGGAACCCAATATTCGGACACAAAAGGATCGATTCCTTTATCATGTTATCCTTCGGCTTTATCATGTACATTTTCTTCCGTGAATTCAGCAACGCTTAATACGGGTCAATATTTATCTTTGTCAGGATCAAATTTTGTTTATAATTCTGTAACTGCAGTTACTCCGATAAGTGGAGCAGTTACTGTATCTGCATGGGGATATTCGACTGGTACACCTGGAACATATAGGCGTATTATTCAGGTCGGAAGCAATCAACTATCGATGTTGATTTATAATGATAACATTTTTCAAGGTTATTATCAATCAACTCAAAGAACTAGTGGAATCGCACCATCATTAAATAGTTGGCATTATTATACGATGGTCAATGATGGAATTAATATAATCTTTTATATTGATGGAACAAAGGTCTCAACAGGTTCTTTTGCTTACTCATCAATTAATGGTAATGTAATCTTAGGGGACAACTCAAATCCCGGAACACAAAAATGGACAGGATATCTTGATGAGGTTATGATAATTCCAAGAGCATTATCGCAAACTGAAGTAAATAATTTATACACCGCTGCAACTACAAATTCAGTGACAGAATAAAATTTTAAAAATGAAACATTTATAAATTCATTATTCCTATAACAAAGATGAAAAAGGGGATGAAAGGATTTCTTAACGATAGAAAAGGATTATCTGAAGTTGTTACAGCTTTGATTATGGTTTTGCTTGTGATTGTTGCGTTAATGATTGTCTGGGGTGTTGTTTCTAATTTA
>PFCY01000026.1:5557-5917 GCA_002763085.1 Candidatus Pacearchaeota archaeon CG10_big_fil_rev_8_21_14_0_10_32_14
ATTAACGGTTGATGTAAAAGCGGAGAGTGTTATGTTAAGTAGCCCGACGGAAATTACTGTTAAGATTAAAAGAAATGCTGGCGAAGGCGATTTGAAGAAACTTAAAATTATTTTATCTGATGGAACTAATTCTCAATCATTTGAAAAAGAGGTAAGCGATTTAGGTGAGTTTGGGGAGAAGACTTTTACTTTTATTGATGGTACTGATATCACTTCCCCACTTTATGCGAGTTTAGTAAAAACTGTTACAATCGTTCCTTTAATTGGAGAAAATTTAAATGCGGGTGTTGAAAGTAATAAAGATTTACCGGCAATATCTTATGAGGCATATGTTGCAGGTTTGGCACCGACGGCGTGGTG
>PFCY01000026.1:5933-6540 GCA_002763085.1 Candidatus Pacearchaeota archaeon CG10_big_fil_rev_8_21_14_0_10_32_14
CTCATACTGCGTCATCTTCTGTAGGTACTGCCTTTCAACTAGGAAAAATTGGAAATGGGGTTTATCTCTTAGGATTAAATGGAGTTATTGTAATTCCAGCACACTCTGATTTTGATTTTGGGAGTAATGACTTCACCTTAAACATGTGGATTAATCCAACAACAATGAGTGGTGATAAATTTTTATTTACAAACTATAATACTAATCCCTATTGGTTATTTGGTAGTAGTGCAACTTGTCCCGGGCCTGGTGGACTTGAATTAAGTTCGCAAACTGCTTCATCACCCTGCGTAAGAATACCCTATGTGGCAGAGGGTGGTTCTTCTAGTTGGTCTGGACAATTAAACCAATGGCATATGATAACCTTTGTAAGAAGTGGAAATTCTTTTATGATAATTAGGGATGGAAGTGAAGTATTAAAATCAAATACATTGGGGAGTTCACCAACAATAGGTAATTCTGTTAATCCTATTCGTATTGGAATGCAAGCAGCTGCAACAATCGACGAGGTTACAATCTTCAAAGGAAAAGCATTAACTCCAACTCAAATTCAGGCAATATATGATAAGTCAAAATAATTCTCGACGATTAATTTTTTCCTAATCCA
>PFCY01000026.1:6585-11756 GCA_002763085.1 Candidatus Pacearchaeota archaeon CG10_big_fil_rev_8_21_14_0_10_32_14
TTGATAACTATCAACTATATGGAGACAAGATATGGAGAGTAAAACCAAAACAACTGAAAAAATATTACTCAAGTTGCTAAAAGAACCTTTTACAAAACATACTGCGACTTCTTTAGCTTCTGCTCTTAATCTTTCACGGCAAGGATTATGGAAGAGTCTTAATAAATTATCAAAAAATAAACTTATTGCGCTAGAAACTATTGGAGAAACAAAAAAGAGCGCAGTAACAATCTCTCTCGAGTGGAAAAATCAAGTGACCATAAAGACACTTTCTCTTCTATTAACTAAAGAATCATCTGAGCATGAAAGATGGAAAGTAAATTTTTCCCAGCTTGAAAATAATACTGAATTTATAATATTATTCGGGAGCATTTTACATTCACCTAAAAACGCAAGAGATATAGATATCTTGGCTGTTGTAAATAGTAAAAATGATTTTAAACGTCTTGATGAGGCCGTAATTAAAATACAGAAAACTCAAGAAAAGAAAATTCATTTGATCGACTTAACCAATCAAGAGTTTAAAACTGAATTAAGAAAACAAAATAAAGCGTATATTGATTCTTTGAAGAAAGGAATTGTTTTAAATGGTCAGGATAATTATATTAGATTCTTAGAGGATTTAAAAAGAAAATGAAAACCCAAGAACTTGCAAGGACATTAAGAGAATGTCTTAAGACGACAAAGAAAGATGAAAAACTCGGATTGAAGCATAAGGGATTGATATTAAGGGATTTTGATGATTCGGTAGCAAAAGAATTTATCCAAAAAGCTAAGAAAGATTTAGAACTTTGCCATTTTTATAAAGATAATGGATATGATTATAAGATTCCAGAAGAATGGTTCTATACCCTTTATTATTGCGGATTAGCTATACTTTCAAAATTCGGAGTTGAAAGCCGAAGTCAGAGATATACTGCTTTATTCTTAATGTATGTCAAAGAAAAAAATCTTATAGATTATGATGATGAATTTATCAAGAGAATTACTGTTTATTTGAAAAAGGGAGAAGAATCGGACGTTGATAAAAGAGAAGAAGCAAGATATAGTTCTTCAATCAAAATTGAATCAGTTAGAGAAAGATACGAAGAAATAACTCTACTTTGCAAAAAAGCTATATCTCAAACTGAAGATATAGTTTTCTCGTATAAAGAATTTAAAGTTCCTAAAGAATTATTAGATTAAATATTAAAAAGCATAGGAATAAAAGTCATCATTACCCAAAAAATATAATCCCTCCACGTTTTTCTTTTTCGTTCATGAAAAAACGTCTGGGTATTGAATCTCAACTTATTTTTATTGTCCTTATCGTCTTCCCATATTCATCAACTAAATCTCTATCTATTTTCTTCAAATCCTTTCGAATCGCCATAACATTTATAAATAAGATCATCTTACTAGTAAGATAAAATTATATAGAGTTAAAATGGAAAAGATTGAAATAACGTCTGTAAGCTCAAGAGGGCAAATAGTAATTCCTCAAAACCTTAGAGAAAAATTGAGGATTAAAGAAGGAGAGAAGTTTATAGTAATCGGAGAAGATAATACCCTTGTCCTTAAAAGGATAGAGATGTCATCTTTTAAAGGATACGAAAAATTACTCAAAAAGACAAGAGAATACGCAAAAAAACAAAGTTTAGAAGAAAAAGAAATAGCAGAGGCGATTAGTAAAGCAAGAAAAAAATGAGAGTGATTTTAGACACGAATGTTTTTATCTCGGGAATATTCTGGGAAGGAAATTACTGTTCTCAAATAATTGATTTATGGATGAAAGGAAAGTTTGAATTAGTAGTTTCTAAAGATACTCTTGATGAACTTGTCAAGACTCTAAAATCCTTCAAAATTCCGTTGAAGATTGATCTTATAGAAGATTGGCGAAAACTTCTTATAGAAAATTCAATATGTATCGAAACTTCCCATAAACTTAATGTTATCAAAGAGGATCCAGATGATGATAAATTTCTTGAAACTGCAATCGAAGGTAAAGCTGAAATTATAGTAAGTCAAGATAATCATCTCTTAAGGTTAAAAGAATTTCAAGGAATAAAAATTATCACTCCAAAAGAATTTTTAGATGTAGTGGGGGATAGTATTTGATATTGATGAAGCAATGGTCTTCAAAGGAAAAGCATTAACTCCTACTCAAATTCAGGCAATATATGATAAGTCAAAATAAACTTTAGTCTGTTTGATTTCTTAAAATTAAATCCATCAAAATATTTATTAACTAAGTTTTTCTATACATATCATGTCGAGAAAAGAAGGTGATAAAAGCTCTTTTCTGCTAAGCACTTTCTAGGAAATGTTTATATAATTCTTGAATTTAGGTAGTTTATGAAAACAGAAATTGAATTTTGGATAAAACAGGCGGAAGATGATTTAGATAGCGCAGAAAAAAATATCAGTATTGGAAAGTTTTATGTTTCTGCTTTTTTATCTCAGCAATCTGTGGAAAAATCTCTTAAGGCACTCGCCCTAAATTCCGAGAAAAAATTGATAAAGACTCATAGCGTCTCAATGCTGGCAAAATTATTAAAATTACCTCAAGATATGATAAAGAAGATCTCAATGATCGAACCACTTTATCAAGAAACAAGATATCCGGACGTTGCTTCAAAGGTTCCTTCTGAAGAATTTGATGAGAACGATGCAAATGAATTTTTAAATATAGCTGAGGAGGTCTTGCAATGGATAAAACAGAAACTAGCTTAATAGAGTCTTTAAAAAAATTCAAGAAATTAATAAGCAAGGAAGTTAATGTTCAAAAGTTTGTTTTATTTGGGAGCAGAGCGAGAGGAGATTCTAAACATAATAGCGATGTAGATATACTAATTATATCCCCTGATTTTGAAGGCAAGAAGTCATTTAGAAGATCACCATTATTATATAATCTTTGGGATGAAAATATTGAAGTAGATTTTATTTGTTTAACACCAGATGAGTTAAATGAGAAACAAAAACAAATTTCAATGATAAGGGATGCTATAAATGAAGGTATTGACATTTAGCATATTTCTCTCCGAGTATCTCCGATGAGTTTTTGTAATTTTTTAGTAGTTTTTTGATTTTTCATAGATTCCCACAATAATTCGGCTTTCGCCGAAGAACTCGCGACTTCGCACACCAACACCACACTTACCCCTTACCACGAAATCGCTCGCCCACCCTTCCACCAACCCCCCAAATCCTACTCGCAACTTCGACCACCAACCAGAACCTTACCCCTTAACACGAAGTTGCTCGCCAAAAAATGAAGATAGGAAAAATCAAAATTATATTTCTTTATAAGTATCGGAGATACTCTCTCCATCAAAATATTTATTAACTCATTTTTACTTAACTAATCATAATGAAAAAAGAAGGTGTTATTGACTTATTTGATAATAAGTATGTTGTTTGGTTTTCTGAAATTGGTAAAGACGATAAAGCTATTGCTGGCGGAAAGGGCGCGAACTTAGGAGAAATTTATAATGCAAAAATGCCGGTGCCTCCGGGTTTTGTTGTGACTGCGCAGGCTTATCAATATTTTATTCATAAAGCGGGAATTGATTCTATGATAAAAGAAAAATTATCTAGCATAAATTATGAAGACACTGCACAACTCGATAAAGTTTGCAGCGAAATAAGAGATTTAATTGTTAATTCTAAGATGCCTGACGATTTGTCGTCGCAGATAATAGAAGATTATGGACATTTAGATGCATCTGAGATTGATTATAGTAAAGGCGGATCTGCGCTTGAAATGCTTAAGCGAAAGCCCGAGCCAGTTTTTGTTGCGGTCAGGTCAAGTGCGACAGCTGAAGATTTAGCGGAAGCTTCTTTTGCAGGACAACAAGATTCATTTTTGAATGTTAAGGGTAAAGATGACTTGATTAAATTTATAAAAAAATGTTTTGCTTCGCTTTTTACTGCGCGTGCAACTTATTATAGAAATAAACAAAGATTTGAGCATGATAAGGCATACTTAGCTGTTGTTGTTCAGAAGATGATTAATTCTGATAAGTCCGGAGTTATGTTCTCAAAAGATCCCTCTTATAATAATGAGAATGTTGTTATCGAGGCTGTTTGGGGACTTGGTGAAGGAATTGTATCTGGCCTTATTTCTCCGGATCATTATGTTGTGTCAAGAGATTTAGAAATTTTAGAAACAAAAATTGTAACAAAGAAAATTGCACTGACTCGTGATTCTTCTGGAGGAAAGTTAACGGTTAAACTTAAAGATGAAATTGCAAATAAACAAGTTTTGAAAGAATCTGAACTGAAAAATTTAGCGCATTATGCACTTTTGCTTGAGAAACACTACGGACAGGCTCAAGATGTAGAGTTTTGTTTGGAGGGAGGGAATATTTTTATTGTTCAGACTAGGCCGATTACAACTATTGCTGGGCGTGGAGATAAAGAAGGCAAGGGAATTGTGACAGATCAAATACCAATTGTTACTGGACAGCCAGCGTCGCCAGGTATTGGGGTTGGAAAAGTTAAGATTATAAAAAATTTGAAAGATCTTGATAAAATAAAAACTGGCGATATTCTTGTTACGACAATGACTGATCCTGATATGGTTGTTGCGATGCAAAAATGCACAGCGATAGTCACTGATGAGGGTGGCATGACAGCGCACGCGTCAATTGTATCTAGGGAAATGGGAATTCCGTGTATTGTTGGAACAAATAATGCTTCCTCAATATTAATAGATAATGAAATCATTACAGTTGATGGTTTTACTGGAAAAGTTTACAAGGGTAAAATTGCCGAAGAAAAGAAAAAAGAAATTTTGCCTGTAGTTCCGACACAAACTCATATTAAAGTAATTGTCGATTTACCCTCGTTTGCCCAGCGAGCAGCGCTTTCTAAAGCCAAAGCTGTTGGTCTTACAAGAGTTGAAGGGATTATAGCTGAAAGTGGAAAGCATCCTAAATTTTTTGAAGATAATAATCAAATTAAAGATTATGAGGAAGTCATTTTCAAAGGGATAGATAAAATTGCGCAATATTTCGACGAGGTTTGGGTTAGGACTAGTGACATACGTTCAGATGAGTATTCGCATTTACAGGGCGCTCCTAAAGATGTAGAAGCAAATCCTATGCTTGGAATGCATGGAATTAGATATAGTCTTAAACATCCTGAATTACTTAAAGCAGAGTATAGGGCGATGAAACGTGTTGCAAAAA
>PFCY01000077.1 GCA_002763085.1 Candidatus Pacearchaeota archaeon CG10_big_fil_rev_8_21_14_0_10_32_14
GCCCGTTTTTATAATAAATCGAGAAATAAATAATTTGCGGGAAGAAACTCACCCCATCTTGAAAGATGGAGATTTCTTTTTAGTTAAAAAAACCAGATCATCAGGATCTTTCTCATTTTAAAAAATTGATATTGGGGAATGATCACCCCTTTAATCTGGATGAACTTGGAAATGAGAAATCAGTAAGGGAGATCACCATCGAAGATTTAAGAAAAATCCATTCATATGGATATACTGCAAAAAATATGCAATTAATTCTAGTAGGTAATCTGCCAGAGGATAGTGAAGAACTTGTGAAAAGATATTTTGATGAGAGACCTTCTGGAAAAGATATTAAGTATGTTTTTCCATATAAGGATTCAATAGAAGAAAAAATTATTTTGCACACCTCCGCACCTGATCTATTAAATAAAGATAATCCCCTAGAGAGTAATTCTACAATCACCCTGTGTGTACTCGTCTCTCCTTCCGGACGAGAAGACACTTACGGAATATCAATGATATCATCAATTTTAGGAGGAGGGATGCTTTCAAAGATATATCAAGAATTGAGTCAAAAACGAGGGCTAGCATATCGTATAGGAAGTCAATATAATGGTAGTAATAATCTTGGAACTCTTGAGATTAAAGGAAATGTTTTATCTCATAAACAAGATGAAGCTATCGAGATTATCTTTGAAGAATTTAGAAAATTAAAAGAAAGTCCCCTCCCCGAAGAAGAATTAAGAAAATTAAAAAAGAATATGCACTATCGACTAAATAATATTTATGATACGAATTATGGTCATATACGTTTGATAAGAAATAAACTTGATAATGGAATAACGCCGGAGATTATTTATAGAGAATATAATAATTTGACACCTGAAAAAATACAAGAATTAGCTCAGAAATATCTTCCAAGCGATAGAACAGATGATAAATATGCATTACTTATAAGAGATCCTCTTAAAAAATAAAGTTTTACAAAAAGAAAGACAACAGCCAAGCTAATAACATCGCAATAAATATTCCTGCGGTTATGAAAGGCATCGCCGGATAGAATTTTTTCTTTTCTGAATTTAAGAATAAATATGTCAATCCTAATGTTGCTCCAACAGTTACAAATAAAGCGCCTTCGAGTCCGAATCCTGCCGTTTTCATAACAACTCCCGAGGTGACTATAGGGAATATTACGTCTCCTCCACCGAGAATGGCTACATTAACTCTAAATCTTTTACTACGAAGTTCTTTTTTAGCGCTCTTGCTATTTTTTGCTTTTTGTTTCATGAGTTTAACTTTTTCCCTTACTCCTTTAGATGCATAAGGAACAAAAAATCCAGAGAAGATATTTAATTTATTGATTTGATATTTTGCCATCTTCTGCATAAATCCAGAATGCCACACAGCCCACATGTCATATATTGAAATTATGATTAATAATAATATCATTGACCATAAAGTTAAAAGAGGTACAAAGACGGACGCTATTCCTGGATAGACAAGAAGTTCAGTTAAATTGTGGACATAAAGATTTTTTTGATATATCTTTACATACGAGAAAATTGCTGCTATTAAGGTTATAATAAAAATTTGATAAGGAATTCTAGGGATGAATGAATTAAGAGAAATCCCAAGGGCAATTGAAACGACAATGAAAAACCAAAGTCTAATTACAAAATCAACATTAAATTTTGTCAGCACAAATACAAGAGCAATTGCAATAATAAATGCAATAATTATAGACATGAAAACTTGAGCGAATTCTTTGTCTTCTTTTACCTCCGGAGGTTCCATCCCATAGGGAAGAGTTCCAGATGATTTTTCCACGACTTTTCCGTGAACAACTTGATAAGGAGAATAATAATTAACTACGTAAAGTCCAATGAACTGAGTTATGAGGAACATACCAAGAATGACTGCGGTGATTTTCAGATTGTGTTTCATCTTTTTTTATTTAACTCACTTCATTCGTGATTAATTTCTTCGAAATCCTGCTCGCATTCACGATTTGAATTAATTATTAATTTTGCCAAATCATAAATGCTCGGCTTCACATTGGATTTCTTCGCAAAACGGAGATTAAAGCAAAACTCTATTTGAAAGATTTGTTAATCTTAATTCTCAGTGAGCTACAATAATATTAGGGGAATTTGGTTTATAAAGTTTTAAAAAGTTATGACTCATTTGCAAATAATGAAAAGAGGAGTGATTATTGGACTAGTTATTTTAGGAGTATTAATTCTCGTTATTGGCGTTTTTTTTATAATAAAAAAAGATAAATCCCAATATAAATTAGAAGAAAAAAATATTATTAAAATAGACTATTATGCTACACTAAAAAAACCACTTAATGAATATGAAGATGGAGAGGTGGTATATGCCGAGAAAGAAATTGAGGAAAATGGTTGGAAGTTAGAGTTTGGGCCAATAAAATGTGGAAGTGTGATATGCCAGGAAAAATCTTCCCTTACTGATCAACAATATCCCGTATGCCTCTGGAATGAAACTTGTGCAGAATGTAATGGGAAGGTGGGATTTGGAAATATTACCGTCAGTGGATGCATTAAAGGATACTCTTGTCATGACTATCAGTGTGTAAAAAATGAATGTGAAGTAAATACTGATTGTAAAGAATCGTGCCAAGGATGTAAGAATAATCAAATGATCTGTGATGAGGGAAAATGTATTGCGTGCGCTCCATTTAAGAATAATTGTGATAGTAATTTTATTTGTGAAGATTGGGGATGTACAGATAAAAACGTTCTAAATAATTTTAATAGTTGTGGCTTTGGAGAAATCTGTGATCATTCGCAAAATGCAATGCAATCAAATATTACTTGCACAGTGAGTAGTGTTCCAGAGAAATCATATAAGTGCCTTGAATGTTATAGTGATTTATTCTGTAAAGAAGGCTTCAAATGTTATAATTACAAATGTGTAGAAAAAATTTAATATGAGATTATCTAAGTCTGAGGGTTTCCAAATTCCTCGGTACGTTTGTCTCAACTCTTTGGAGTTTGTATAAAGCAGAAGCGAGATCGAGAGATTTTGAAACTTCTCCGTGATTTAGAATAATTCTTTTTGGTTTTGGTTTCATGTTATTAAAAAACGAAAGTAATTCATTTCTAGCAGAGTGTCCTGAAAATCCTTCAATAGTATTAACCTCTAAATTGAATTTAACTACTTCTTCCTTTCCTTCTGACATCATGATCGTTTCTTTTAGACCTTCTTGAATCTGTCTTCCGAGAGAGCCTACACCTTGATAACATACAAAACAGATTGCATTATTTTTATTTGAAGCAAATTCTTTTAAGTATTCTACACTCGCACCACCAACAAGCATTCCAGATGTTGCTAAAACAATACAAGGGCCGCCTTCAACAACTTTTTTTCTTTCTTGAGGCGAACCGACTCTGGAGAATATTTCAGATGTAAAAGGATTTTTGTCCTGGAAGATACTTGATCTGACTCTTGAAGATAAAAAATCAGGATAAGCAGTGTGAATAGCATTTATATCCCACATTATACCGTCGATGTAAATCGGAATTTGAGGCAACTTTCCATTTTTCATCGCGTCTTCAAGGATTAACATTGTCTCTTGAGAACGTCCAAGACCAAGTTCAGGAATAAGAACTTTACCATTTCTTTCTATAGTATTTTTTATAATTCCAATAAGTTTATCTTCTGCATCATTTCTTTGAGGAAGAATGTCGGCTTTCCCACCATATGTTGATTCAGTGATTACAGTCTCTAATCTAGGAAAGATAGTGACAGCGGGATCAAGCAATCTTGATCTACCATATTTATGATCTGCTGCATAAAGCAGATTGTGAAGACCATTACCAATATTAAGATGGCACATCGCTGAACCTAAAGTGTGGCCTGAATTGTAAAAAGTCAAACGAATATCTGGAGTTACATCTGTGACTTCATTGAAATTTAAACAGATAGAGTGCTTTACCATTTCTTTTATATCTGTAGAAGAAAATAAAGGTGTTGTTGCCTGTTTGTATGCCACACCAATAAAATCTAAGCTGACTAGGGCAGTGATATCTCTCGTCGGAGTAGTCATATAACAAGGTCCTGTATATCCCATTTTGTAAAGATATGGAACTAACCCCATATGATCTAAATGAGCGTGACTGATTATAACTGCATCGAGTTGATTAATATCAAATTCTGGAACATCAAAATAGGGAAATTTTTCTGAACCTTGACCCGCAACATTTATTCCACAATCGAGTAAAACTTTTGAGTTTGGGGTTTGAAGCAGCAAACAGCTTCTTCCGACTTGCCGAGCTGAACCAAGGAATGTCAGTCTTACCCACTCTTCAACCTTTTCTGGATTCCACTCTTTGTATATCTTTTCTCCAACTTGATTAAGAAATTTTCTTCTGTAATTATTATTTGCATAAAGAACTTCTCTTATGTTTTCAGTAATCTTGCTCTTAATTGCAGGAGATCTTTGAATTTGAGGAGTGTAAAGTGTTTCTCTTTTAATCTCATCAAGAATTGAACCTTGTTTTCCGATGACTAATCCCGGTTTTTTTGCTTCAATAACAACTATACTTCTGTGAGTATCGAAGATTATGTTAGTCAATTCGGCGTCCTCTGGAACTAATTCTCTAATTTTCTTTTCAACTTTTTCTTGAGAAGGAAGAATTTTTTGATCGGCCCGGAGTTCAATTCTTTTTTTAATGTCGTTGACTATCTCTTTAATTTTTGTTTCGCCTTCTTTGAAGAATTTTTCATTGTCAGTATAAACTACAATATTTGCTCCCTCAAAATTAGCTTCTTTTATTAAACCGGGTAATCGATCGGTTATATTCTTAAGAATATCCATTTTTAATTAGTCTTCTTTGTACAAAGATTGTACTTCCTGAGATATCACTTTTTTAATACCTTCTTTGGTGATTGTAAATACATCTACACCATATCCACTTCCAACATCTCTTTGTGAGGAAGCTTTTACTGCGTCGATAGCTAGTGCAATTCCGTCTTTAACGGATATACCTTTTTTATATTGTGATTCTAAAAGACCTAAAACGTAAGGCATTCCACTTCCAAAGTTTGCATCAAAATCTTCTACTTCAACAACGCTGCCTGCGGGTTCGATTGAAAATAACTGGCATGATCCGTCTTCATTAAAACCGCCAAGCAAAAATCCTGCCTGTTGTGGAATCATAGATGGCTGTCTTATTCCGTTGTAAGATAAATTTGATAGCAGACTCGCTGCTTGCTTCACTGTCGGTCGTGTCCGTGATTTAAGCTCTTTTAGTTTCAATTCTGCGGGTAGAAGCCTTGAAACTCTTTGAATGTCAGAAACCATTCCTGTTCCTGAAATTAAAATATAGTCATTAATCTGTTTAGTTTTTTGAGAATTTTTGTTCATGACGATCGATCCAGCTGTGGATTGTCTATCTGAAGTCATTACAACTCCGTCTTTACAGACTATTCCTAATATTGTCGTTCCCGTCTTTAAAATTGAGTTGCTTAACTCCTGATTTATTGTATCCATCTTGCAGAACAAAAGTCTTTAGAATTTATAGTATAAGAGCATTTCTATATTTTATAAAGTTTTTGGTTTGGGAATTGCTTCAGTTAGTTTGTGTTCAAGCCTTGAAATTCCGTTCTCTTTTTTGAATCTAAGAATATTTTCAACAAATCCTTCAATTTTGTGCTCGTGACTTACAAGCAGGAGTTGTTTGACATTCAATTGCATCAAGATATCACGAATCTTGTCGAGCTGTTGATCGCTAAATCCGTCTGTTGGCTCGTCGAGAATGATTATATCTTTTGTATTAAGATCACTCATCAAAGAATTTATTACTTGATTGAGGGATAATCTATATGCGAGAGCGACGGCGGTCCTTTCTCCTCCGGATAAATAATCATAGTCAACTTCGTAATCCTGTTGTTCAATAATAGGTGTGAACTCTTCGTCAATCCTCGCAGAAAAGCCCTCTGGAACGAGCATACAGAACCACTTGTTAAACAATTCAGAAAATTGAACTTTAATTGAAGACATAACATTTTTCTCAACATATGAAATCATTGGAATGAATTTTTCGGTGAACCAGTTTTCTAGACTCATAATATAACCAAGTTGTTTTTTAACATCTTCTGCTTTTTCTATCTTTATCCTAAGAATATCAATAAGTTTAACTGACATATCAATTTCTTTCCTCAACTCCGCAACTTTAATTTCAGCAGTTCGTTCTTCTTTAAACGCGTTATCAATATCTTTCTGTTTTTCTTGATGAGTCAGATCGTATCTTTTAAGATCAAATATTGACTTCTTCTGTATCTCGCTACTTTGATGAAGCATTTCAATATCCTTACTTAAAGACTTATTGACTTTTTCTATATCTTTAATCCTTTTCTTTTTCTCGTCTATGCTTTGAAGCCTGACTTTAAGAATACGAAGATCATGATATTCTTTATCTCTTTGATCCAATTGAATTTTTAGTTTTTCTACTTTTTCGCGAATCTTTAATTTTTGGGTTTGAAGTTCTTCAATTTCCCTTTTATTAGTTGAAACATCATAATCAATTTTATTGAATACATTTGATTTATAGACGTGATCAACATCTTGAAGACATGTCGGGCATACATCAATTTTCATTATCTTTTCTTTAATCCCTTGAGATTCTTCATTTTTATTTACGTGGGAATTGATTCCGGAGGTTAGTTTTATGACTTCTTCATTCAGAGATGTTAAATCATTTTTTATTGAGTGTATCTCTTTTTCCAGCTGAGGTAATTTTGAATCGTCAAATACATATTTGTCGTATTCCTTAATTTGATTGTTCAGATCAATAAGAAGTCTTTTATTTTCTGAAAGACTATTATTTTTATTATTGATCATTATATTAAATTTTTCAACTTCAAGCTCTAGTTTTCTTTTTTCTTCAATTTTCTCTTGAATCTTCTTCTGTTCTTCCTGGAATTTTTTTCTTAACTCTTTTTTTAAGAAAAGCTCTCTTTCTACAGATGATAGATTATAATGCTTAGTCTCTATTTCCGTTTCTTTAATTGTAAGCTGAGATTTATCTTCTTCCAATGATACGATGATCCCTTCCTTAAGACGTCTTTCTTCTCTTAATTTGCTTAAAATAATTGATGTATTCTCTAAAATTTTTTTATATTTATCTATACCAAATATATGCCGAATGGTATTAACTCTTGTTTGTATATCCTGAGAGATTATTTGCTTCATTTCTTCTTGAGGAGTATAAACAGTGAATTTGTAAAGGATGTTTTGTTTTTTTGAAAATTCCTTGGGATAATTGAGCAAATCAAGGACAACGTTTTTTAGCTCGGTTACAGCTAATTCTCTTTTATTTCCGTCTATTGTAATACAACAAGAATCTTGAGTGATTGTTTTGGCTCTTTTAAGAGTCCTTTCAATTTCAATAATTTTTCCATCAATTTCAAGTTCTAATTTTACATAACCCTCTTTTACATTATTTTTTAGAATAGAACTTCCCTTTTGTCCAGGCTGAAGTCCAAACAAAGCAAATTCTATCCCAAGCAATATCGTAGTCTTACCACTACCTATGTCGCCGGATAGAAGAGTCGAACCAATAGGAAATTCTATTTCTTCTTCGTTATAACTCCTTATATTATTTAGCTGAATTTTTCTTAATATCATATTATATACTAATTATTTTTTTTACTTCATCGAGCAATCTATTTTCATAAAAGATTGATTTTTCGTCCTCTAGTTTTTCTATCGATAGAGCGTTCATCAAATCTGGGATAAGTTTATTGAAATCAGATGGATTTTCTTGGGTATATTTCACAATAGTATCTTCTTCAAGATTTTCAGATTCGGTTGTTTTCATTTCAAATTCTATATCTTTTGTCTTGAGGTCATTTGTATTCTTAACTAAACAATACGCATTTTTTTTAATGACATATTCTTCTATTTGAGAAAATTTAATATCGGAGTGCTTGCCCTCTTCTAAAACGCCTCTCACTCTTAATAGGACGACTTTATCTTCAATATCTCTTTTGTTCAATTCAGAAATTATTTTATCAGTTGCAGTTATCCCATTATTAACTTCTATTTCGAATGATTCCACTTTTTTTATTGGAACATCTCTTCGCTCTATTGAAAATTTTCCATCTCTGTTAGTGTTGACAATAAAAAAACCGCCGTGATGCAAATCTTCAAGTTCTTGAAAATTATTTGGATATAATGGTCCAGTATAAACAAAGTTTTCATATTGAAAAACGACGTGAATGTGCCCAAGAGCGTAATAGTTTGCGAAAGGAAGCACATCTTCATCAATAGATTCAATCGGAAGATTTCCTTTTACTTTCGTTGTCGTTGTATGGAGCACAAATATTTTGAAAAGACCCGGCGCATCTTGAAATTTTACTCTCCGTAAATCTTGAACTTCTAAGCCAGAACGTTTTCCGGGATAGCCATAAAATGCGATGTCCCCATAAACAGTAGGGAGTAAAATAATTTTGTCATCTCTTTCTTCAAATTTTTCAAGATTAATACAAAATCCTGCGCGTTCCATTACATCTAAGAAAGTTTTTCCTGAAACAGAAGAATCGTGGCTTCCGGCAATGATAAAACAAGGAATTCTTGCTTCTTTCAATCTTCTGAATTCATAAAATGTTTCTTTCAAAATATCTATTGGAGGATATGCCGAGTCAAAAGTGTCTCCAGCAAAAACTATGAATTCTACTTTCTCTTTTATACATATGTCAACTGCTTTGCGAAAAGATTGAAAATTCAAATCTTGAAGTTCTGGAATTTTCCATCCTCCAAGATGGCAGTCAGCTATATGAGCAAATCTCGCCATTTTAATACTCCTTTGATAATCCATCAAATTTTGCGCGTATATAAAATTGATTGTTTTATAGAAGTAATCCATAAAATTCAAGTTTTACTTAAGTCGTAATTTCCAAATGAATAAAGATTCACCGAATATCTTTTTTTCGTTCATCTTTTCAACTTTAAAATATACAAATTTCTCATTTATTCGTTTCATTGGAGTGAACGAACTTGTCAAAAGAAGAATTTTTCCTTTGGGATTAATGTGAATTTTAACTTGATCTAAAAATTTCAGAATAGTTTCGTCCCCTTTTATTCCTCCGGTAGTATCAGGAAGTTTGTCGAATTTATTAAATGGAAGATATGGCGGATTGAAAACAATTAAATCAAATTTTTGAGATTTTGAGATTTTAGAGAATAGGGCTGATTTAATTACATTGAAGCCTTTTTCTCTGCAGAGATACAAAGCATCATCATTAATATCAACTCCGAAAATATTCTCATTTTTTATTCCAGAAGAAAGTGCAGTTTCTAGTTGAATACCTGAACCCACACCTATTTCTAAAAATTTGATTTCTTTAGATCTCGATTTTGATAATTCTTTTTTTATTGACTCGGATAATAAATAAGAATCGTCGTGCGGGACATATATTTCCATAAATCACCTACTTAAATAGAGCCATCAAATGGTCTTTGAAAAAAAATACTGCGACTAAAGAACCAACTAAAAGAAATAGAATTAGAAATAAAAGAATGATCATAGCTATTTTAGATCCGGAACTTTTATTTTTTTTCATGGAGTCTCTCGGAAGGTTCGTCGGATAATTTGAAACTTTTTGATTTAGATTAGTATTTGTTGTAGGTATGCCTAGAGAAGGTATGGATGGTGTAAACTGATTTGGAGATATTTGTGGTTTTTGTGGAATAGAAACGGGGGGAGATGCGGACTGAGGAGGAGAAAACATCCCCATTGATGATTGATTATTCATCACAAACCTTGCAGCTTCTTCTATTTCGTCTTTGTTATAGCCGGCATTATAGAAACTTTGCATCGCTGCTTGAAGGGTGTTACCTCTTGACAAAGCAACTTTCAATCCACCGACAATATCTTCTCTTACCATATTATAACACTACTCTTTTTCCGTTTTCCATGAGATGACACGTTTTGCCCACCTTGTAGCCGAGTTCTTTGGCTAATTCTAGCATCGGCAATGTTTTAGCCATCTCTCCATGTGAAGGTATGACGTGCTCAGGGTTTAATAATTTAATTAAATCTCGCGCATCCTCTCTTCCACCATGACCTGAAACATGAACGTCATCAAAAATCCTAACTTTTTCTTTTCTAAGACGCTTATCCATCTTTTCCTTATTTGCAACATTAACTGGAACAGGAATAGTTGACGACGAAAAAATGATATTAACATCAGAACCGAAAGTATAAGGAAGTTGACCTCTTGACATTCTTTCAAGAATACTTCCCGGTTCACCTTGATGACCAGTACATACGACGACGCATTCAGCTTTGTTTTTACTTGCTCTTTTAAGATACGATTCAACCTGTTTCTTGTACGAAGCCATCCGTATGTCTTTACTGAACGTACAGATATTTGAAGATATAGAAGCGTCGACGTATTTTTTTAGAGATCGGCCAACGAAAATCACTTCACGATTTAATTTTTTTGAAAATTCGACGATACTTTTTAATCTGGCGATATGTGAAGAAAAAGTTGATACGATAATCCCTTGATTTCTATTATTTACTGTTAGCATAACTTCTTCGAGCAAATCTCTTGCAATTCTTTCTGAGGGCGTCTTTCTTTCTGATCCTGCATAAAGTGAATCTATTATCAAAGCTTTAACTCCTTTCTTTGCAACGCGCCTTAGAGCTTCATAATTTGGCGGTGATCCAAAAGTTGGCGTGTTGTCTAATTTGTAATCGTTTGCATAAACAATCGCGCCTTCCGGAGTGTGAAGAACCATTATCGCTGTTTGCGGTGTTGAATGTGTCATGTTCAAAAATTCTATTTGATAGTTCTTTTGTCCTTTCATATAATAAGAAGAATTTGGATTGATTGTTCTCAGCGGATTTTGAATCATGCCCTGATTATCTGACATTAATCTTTTTAGGACTTCTATTGTGTATGGTGTTCCGACAACTTCGGCGTTGTATCTTTGCGCCATATACTGAACTGCGCCAACATGATCTAAGTGAGCGTGGCCAATTGCCATTGCGCGAACTTTACCTCTCCATTGAAGTTTATCTAAGAGGTAATCGTCAGGAATAGCACCGATCGTTCTCATTCGTTTTTCATCTGGGATTGATTGTCTGCCACCGTTAGCAACATCCATTTTTTCTGCTTCTTGGATTTCAACTACCGGAGGAAGATATAGCCCCGCATCAAAAATTAAAACGTCCTCTGACTGACCAGAATTTATTTTAATTGCAGTCATATTTTTTCCGACTTCATTGTAACCGCCAACTGCTAGAATTTCTACTGTCATTTTAATACTCTTTTATAAAAATAACAAACTTGGGGGGTTTAAATTGTTTTGGGATATAACAATTATTAAAAATAGATAAAATCTCTTCAATCATGCTAGAAATTGTAAGAGATCTTGAAGGAAGAAGCAGAAGAGAACGCAGAGAGATTGTTTCTAAATGGATAGAATATTTTGGATTGGAATATATATGCGAGGATTATATTTCGTTTCTTGGAATAGGACAAAATATAATCATTCCATGTAAAAAAGAAAAAAGAATTGCGATAGGTTCTCATTATGATGCGGTAGAAGGAAGTCCAGGAGCTAACGATAATGGAAGTGCCGTTGCTGTAACGCTTGAATTAGCAAGACGACTTCAAGACTTCGATGGAGAAATTGGAGTCACTTATTTCTTTTTTGATCAAGAAGAAGAGGGGTTGATTGGAAGTTCATCGTATCTTCATTTAAATAAACCTAAAGATATTCTTGGACTGTATAATTTGGAATTAGTGGGATTAGGAAAAAATATTGCTTTATGGCCAGTTAAACCCGATGAAAGAGGGACATTGCTTCAAACTTTTGAAGAGGTTGCAAAAAATAAAGGACGCTATACGTTTAGATTTCCTCAACCTGTTATTAATACTGCTGATCATGAATCATTTAGGAGATATGGAATAAATGATGCGTTCACTATCACTACAATCACCGATGAGGATTTAAAACTTGCTCCAGAATTTGTAAACCCCGATTTATCTAGACGAGAGATACAATATGTTATGCAAAGATCGGATGTATTTCGACATTATCATCAAAAGACAGATAAAGCAAAACATTTATGCGAAGAATCTCTTGAGATGGTTACGGGTTTATTATATGATTCAATACTTGCGATAAATTCAAATCCAAAGAAACAGGAAGTTGTTAATGTAAGTGTATAAGACTATGACATATGTCATCCACAGTAGAAATATTTATAAATATCTATCTGTCTGGACCGATGGGGTGAAAGCCTCAGTTAATTCTGAGATAATAAAATGGCAAGAGCAACAAAGCAATACGAAATAATAAGGGCAATTCCAACTTTTCTGGAGAGAGATTTACTTAAGGTCACACATAATGGAATGACTTTGGAAGTTTCTTATCCTGCTTTCGGAACAAATACATATGCAAACAATATTGCTGAAATGGAAAAGCAGTATCATCATTTAGACGACATAATTTCTTTCAGACCTGCAACAATTTCAGAATCAATTTCAATTGCAAAATATGGATTTGGAGAAAAAGGAGAATATGATGCTAAAAGAGATATATTTGATTTGGGATACCTTCAAGCGGGTAAAATTGTAATAACCCAAGATGGAGTTTTCACAAATACTGAAATTACTGATAAAAAAGAACTAAAGAAAATGCTTGATGGTGTAAAAAAAGTTAACGGAATTTATTTAATCAATGACAAAGTGGGATTTGCACCTAATGAAACTTTTAGTCTAGGGATAGGGGTTCAATATGCGGGCGATTTTTTAAGAAGCGGACTTGCAAGAGTTCTTGAACATACTGACAAAAATAAAGCAAAGAACTTAAAACAAATTATAAAAAGTTATAGTTTTGGCGTTGATGTTGGGGGTTTTAAATCTGTTGAACCAGTTTCAAAAGTTATCGCTCTTTACCGAGACACGAACCTCTGGGCTTTTGCCGGTCTTACCGTTCGTGGTAATGTCCCATATGACCACAACGGTGGCTTTGCTTTTGGAGTGAAGAAATAATTCAATACTTATATAAAATACATTTTCTTTTTTATTTTATGAAAACTCCATTAAAATCTTTAAAGCCATCAATGAAAGAAAATAAAAGATATTTAGTTGTTGGCGGAAAAGTGAGTAAAGAAAATATTGAAAAAGCGATTCTTGAGTTTATTGGGGTTAATGGAATGAGCAAAACTGGTTTAAGTTTTATAAAAAGTGAAAATGGAAAGATGATTATCGCTGTAAATAGAGAAGCTGTAGATTCTGTGAGAGCTTCATTGTGTATTTATAGGGAGAAGATGGAAGTTGTGAATGTGAGCGGGACGATAAAGGGATTGGGAAATAACAGCCGAAAAACTTAAAAATCCCCAAATTCATATAAATAAGTAGTAAAGGAAACTAAATTGTCAGATTATTTATATTCTGAATTTATCAAATTTAACAATGGAAATGCCAATAGATATGCAACATCAAGCGATGGGTTATGATAGAACTGCGACAATGTTCTCACCAGAAGGTCATTTGCTTCAAGTCGAATACGCTGAAAAGACGGTGAGACTGGGAGTATCTAGTATAGGAATGGTTTGTAGTGATGGAGTTTTTATCATAGCAGACAGAAGAATAACAGACAAATTAATTTTACAAGAATCATCTAACAGAGTTCATGAAATAGATAATCATATAATCGGAAGTATTGCCGGAATAACATCAGATGGAAGAATCTTGGTTGAAAGGGCTCAACTCTTAGCTCAGCAACATAGAGTAAGTTATGATTCTCCAATTGAAACAGAATTGGTAATAAAAGATATTTCTAATATAAAACAGCAATTCACTCAATATGGCGGAGCCAGACCTTTTGGTGCATCTATGATGATCGTGGGAATAAGCGGAAAGAAAGTTGAACTTTTCACGTCGGATGTTACCGGAAATTATTTTTCTTATTATGCTAACGCAATAGGCGAAAATGATGCGAAAATAAAAGATAAGCTTAGAGAAAAATGGAAGAAAGAACTGACAATAAAACAAGGAGTTAAATTGGCGCTCGATATTTTTAAAGAAGTTCAAGATAAAGGATTCAAACAAGATAGATATGATATTGCATTCATAGAGACTAAAGATCAAAAAATAAAACGATATACTGGAGAGGAAATTAAGGATTTTATTAAGTAAAATGGGATTATCAATTGAAGAAGAAATTAATAGAATATGCGAATTAACCTTAAAACAAAGTAAGTTGGATAAATCTGATGAAGGATATATGGCTCCAATAGATAAAAGTATTTTAGACAGGGTTCTTAGAAGTATTGGGTATGTTAGGGAAAAATATCCTGATTTAAAAGAATTAAAAAAACCGACGAGTATTGCGTCTGATTGTGAAGGTGGTGTTGATATCCAGTTTGGAAGAAATCAAATTTTACTTAATGTATCTGGAGATGAAAAAGAAATATGTTCATATGGTGGAAAAATAAATGGGAAAGATTATATGGGAGAATTTTTATTGAATTAATATGGCAAGTACATTAGCACGAATTAAGAAAGTAGGGAAACATTTTGAGATTATTGTTGATATGGATAAGGCGATTGCTTATAAAAAAGGACAGGGGACGATTGGCGGGTTTTTAGAAAGTGAATACATTTTTTCTGATACTAAAAAAGGATTTAAGGCAAGTGATGAGGACATGGAAGCGGCGTTTGGAACAACTGATCTTGAAACAATTGCGGGAAAAATAGTAAAAGATGGAGAAGTTCAGGTTTCTGTTGAGCATAGGAATGAAGAAAAGGAACAGAAGATTAAACAAGTTGTTGATTTTTTAAGCAAAAATGCGTCTGATCCCAGAAGCGGAAAGCCATATACTCCTGATAAGATAAAGACGGCAATGCATGAAGCGCATGTCAGCATAAAAAATGTCCCCGTTGAGCAACAAATCCAAGAGATCGTTGATGCGTTAAGTGTAATAATACCTATAAAATTAGAAACCAAAAGATTTAAAATAACAATTCCTGCTATACATACGGGAAAAGTTTATGGAGTAATAGGCCATTATAAAGAAAATGAAGATTGGAAAGACAATGGCGATTTACAGATGGTCGTGAAAGTTCCGGCCGGTCTGGTAATGGACTTTTTTGATAAATTAAATTCAGTGACTCACGGAAGCGCTTTAACTGAAGAAATAAAGGAAAAATTATAATGAGAAATGAAGAATTCGAAAATGAAGAAATTGAACAAGAGGTAGAAGTAGAATCAGAAAAAGAAAGAAAGGTAGTCATACCTGGAGAAGTCATAGTAAAAGGACACGATTACCTGCCTGGAGAAAATACTGAAAAGAGAGGAGATAGTATTGTAGCTTTAAGATATGGTCTAGCTGAAGAATTTAGGGGTCTTGTGAAAGTAATCCCATTATCTGGAATTTATACTCCAAGAAGAGGAAATGTAGTTCTAGGAATTGTTTCTAATTTAACTTTTAATGGATGGGTTATTGACGTCGGAGCACCGGACAGAGCATTCTTACCTTTAATGGAAGTTCCAAGATTTGTAAACAAAAATGATATAGCTGAAGTCATGGATATTGGCGACGCTGTGGCCGTAAAAATATGGAGTGTTAAAAGAAGAAGTATTGATCTGAGTATTAAATCAAGGGGTTTGGGAAAATTAGAAGACGGAATGATATTTAAAATAAATCCGAACAAAGTTCCACGAGTCATCGGAAGGGAAGGGAGTATGGTAAGTTTAATAAAAGAAGAAACAGGATGCAATATAACTGTAGGACAAAATGGTTATATATGGATCAAAGGCGAAAAAGTTGAAGATGAGATCTTGGCAAAAAACGCGATAATGTTCATAACTGAAAGATCTTTTGTTTCAGGATTGACAGATAAAGTTAAGGAGTGGTTTGATAAACAAAAATAAAATGGCAAAAGAAAAATCTAGCGATAAAGAATCAGGATTCAAAAGGCCTGATGGTCGAAAAGTAGACGAACTTAGACCGATGTCTGCAAAGGTTGGCGTCGTGCCGAATGCCGACGGTAGCGCGATGTTCCAATTCGGGAATACAATTGCAATCGCTGCAGTTTATGGTCCAAAAGAAATGCATCCGCAACATTCTCAAAATCCTCAAAGAGGAGAATTGCGTTGTACTTATAACATGTTAAGTTTTTCAGTAACTGAAAGAATTAAACCTGGGATGTCGAGACGAAGTCAAGAGATAAGCAAGATTACAGAATGGGCGCTTAAACCAGTTGTAATGATTGATAATTTTCCTTCAACTGTCATAGATGTTCATATTCAAATAATCCAAGCTGATGCTTCTACAAGATGCGCTGGAATAAATGCGGCTGCGCTTGCTCTTGCTCACGCTGGTGTTCCAATGAAAGGTTTAGTTTCAAGTGTTTCAATAGGAAAACTTGACAAACAACTTGTTGTGGATGTAAATAAAGAAGAAGAAGACTGGGAAGAAGGAGAGGGCGCAACAGATATTCCTATAACATTGACGAGCGACGGGAAACTTACTCATATTCAACTTGATGGAAAGATTTCAACTAAACAATTAAAGGAAGCTGTCGAACTTGCTAAAAAAGCAACCGAAAAAATATACGAAGTTCAGAAGAAAGCACTTAAAGACAGCGTAGATCTAGGAAAATAAAATGGAAACTTTTAGATTAACAAAAAATAGAATTAAAGACTATCTTTCTAATGGCAAGCGACTTGATGGAAGAGATGCCGACGAGTTTAGAGAAATTGTTATCGAAACAGGAATATCAAAAAAAGCAGAAGGATCAGCAAGGGTAAAGATTGGAAAAACAGAAGTTCTTGTTGGTATAAAAATGGATGTTGGTACTCCTTATCCAGATAGTAAAGATGCGGGAAACTTGATGGTCACTGCAGAATTATTGCCTTTGAGTTCAGATAGATTTGAAAGTGGACCTCCTAGATTTGAAGGAATAGAGTTAGGCAGAATCACTGATAGAGGAATAAGAGAAAGCAAGTTCATTGATTTGAAAAAGCTTTGTATCATTGAGGGTGAAAAAGTTTGGAATATATTCATAGATATTTACTCGATAAATGACGACGGAAATTTGATGGATGCTGCTTCAATCGGGGCACTTGTGGCACTGAGAGATACAAAGATTCCAAAATACGATGAGAAAGAAGGCAAGGTAATTTTTGGAGAATGGACAAAAGATAAATTGCCGTTGAGTAAAGCAGTTCCTTTATCTTGCACAATCCACAAAGTCGGGAATTGTTTAATAGTTGATCCAAACAGAGAAGAGGAAGACGCTTCTGAAACGAGAGTCACATTAGCTTTATCTGATGGAAATGTTGTACACTCCATGCAAAAAGGAAATGAAAAAGAATTCGAAATCGAAGAATTTAATAACGCTCTTGATTTAGCAGAAAAGAATTATAAAAAACTTTATCCGCTGATAAAGAAATACATAGAATAAAATGTCATCTGTACTAGCCCCCGAAGTAAATATTGAAAACATGTTTTCTAAATATGAAATTGCGAGAATAATCGGAGCTCGGGCTCTTCAAATTTCTATGAATGCGCCACTTCTTATTAAAATTGATAAAGCAGATTTAGAAAAGATACAATATGATCCGATAAAAATCGCTGAAGTTGAATTTAGAAGCGGAGTCTTACCTATCACTGTAAAGAAACCTTTCCCTATGAAAAAAGAAGGTCAACTTAAGAGAGTCAAAGAAAGAGTTTTGACTGATGAAGAAAAAGCAAAAATCGAAGAAGCTGGAGAGGAAGATGTTGAGAAAGAAGGTGAGATAATGGAACTTGCTCAACCAGACGACGAAGTTGAAAACGATGAAGCTGAAACAGAGAGTGAGAGAGAGTAATTCTAAGATAAAGATTATTATAAAGCATAATAATGCTCAAAAAGGTTATATCTATTTCAAAATTATGAATTATCATGGACTAGCTCAGTTTCTTGATGTATCAGAATATCGTATGGATATCTTTGAGGAATTTAAGGTGGAAAAAGATAGAGTTGATGAATTCAGAAGAGGATTATCAAAAGTTAAGGGCCGTATTAAAGGAATTTATGAATCTAAAGAAGAATTCACTTCACAACTTTCAACCGTTAGAATACCAATTAAAATATTTTTAGAAACTGAAGTCTCAGATGAAATATTGGATTTGTTTAGGCCAGTTTATGAAATATATAGAGAAGCGGAAAAAAATGTGGTAAGAAGGGATGAAGGCCCTTTTCCTGATTAATTATCTCTTATTTTATACAAAAAAGAGGAGAGTATAGATTTTACGATAGCAATTTTTATATAGAGTGATTCTATCGATGATTTTTATGACAGATATAAGACTTGAGAGATTACCTTATGATAATGGGCAATATGAATATAAAATTGTCAATGGAAGTGACGATCCATTTGGATTTCTGTATTATAGTGAAACGGGAAATAATGCAAGACTAAAAGTTGAACTTGGAGAAAGGAATTTTAGGACGGTTCTTAGAATCAACGGAGAGATCATGGATTCTGAATCGCATGTGTATAATCTTCAAAACAGGAATTTTGACGATATCTTTCAGACTAAACTTTGTTATATGCATAAAATTGCAAAACAACTTAAACCAAAAGGCGCAAGACGACTTCTCAAATGGATGATCGAGAATGAAAGAATGGTTGAAGAATCCTAAGAAACTAAATTCACTTTGGTGAAAGTTCTGGATGTCTTTGAAAAAATTCTTGGTAAGTGTTTGGATCATAATAATTTGATAAGAATGGATACTTTGTCAAAAAAGCGGCATCGTCTTGATCAACTTGTTCTGGGGTCCTTTCTTTTTTTTCTTTTCCTACTAAATCTTTGAGATCCTCGTAAAAAGTTATTTTATTCGTTTTAAGGACAATATCTGAAAAAAATCTAAGTACTGATTTACTATCCTTAAAATAAAGTGAACCTTTGAAAAATTCGTCTGATCGGATTTCATCCATGTATAATTTAGTCCATATACCGATTACGCCCGCGAATACAACTCCTGCAGCAATATCTTCTAATTCAACCGTCGTCAGATTAATCTAAAAGAATTTATAAATTTTATTGTGATATATTAATTAGATAAATTAAAATAGTTAAATTCTAATTTCATTTTATGGAACTTCATTTAGCGTCAATGGAAAAAAACAAATTGCAGAGCAATTTGGAAAAGATTGTAAATTTCCACAAAGTAAATTTGATGGAAATTTGGAGGAATTTAAAATAGAATTACATTTAGCGTCAATGGAAAATGTTTCGGCTTGGCCTTATAGAAAACTTTGCGTTGGTACGACAGATTCGTATACGGGAATGCTTTCAATGGATTATTTGATTCGCAGAACGAAAGCTTGGAAAGAAGTTGATACTTATGAAATAAATGGGCAAAGGCAATGGCTTCAAGTTGCGACAGTCAAAGAAAAAGAAATTGGCGAATTTCTTGGAAGACTTAAAAGAGAACTTGGAGAAAATCCAGAAAAAAATCATCTGTACGGAATTCAACTTAATGCGTCGTGCCCGTCGCCGGAAGTGATAAAACTTGGACAAGGAAGCGCGCTTGTGAAAAGACCGACGAAAGTGGTTAATCTCATCAATGAATTATTGAAACAAGATGAATACAAGGTTGGAATAAAACTACGCTTAGGATTAAACGAAGAAGAAGTAAGACAAAAAAAGATTCTTTCTACTTTAGAAGAACTCCAGAAAATTGATAATCCTAATTTTACGAACGTGACGATCCATTTCAAACACGCTCGAGATCCGTCGTATGCTGCCTATAATTATTTTCTTCTTAAAGAAATTGCGTCGTTTAAACTTCCATTAATACTCAATGGAGGAATAAAAAGTTATGCGGACTTTGAAAGAATCACTAAAAATATTCCGAACAGAAAGAATATACAAGGTTATATGATTGCGCGGGGCGCTTTAGAAAATCCAGATTGTTTCAAAGACTACCGAAGAGGTGATGGAAAGATTCTACCGATAAGAAAACTTGAAGATATTGGAAAAGAATACGAAATGTATTGCAATGAGCATATGCCTAAATCAATTTATTTGACAAAGACGAAAAAATATTGTTCTTGGTTTCCTGCAAGTCTTGAAATTCCTGAGACGGCTAAAGATGAAGGGAAGAGGAGTTTTTACTGATTAAAATCGCCGTCGGATAAGTTCTATGATATTCTTCATAGAAGCATCGGGCGATTTTAGAAACTATTGCAAATTTTCGCAGAGTGAATCGGAGGAAAATTTGGGGTAATTGACTTATGATTTTATTACAAACCCCGGCGGAGTTTTTTTCATATAACTCATCTTTTCCGGCTCTATTCCCTTATTGACCATCTCATTATATTTATCGAAATCTATCCATGTGTGCCATTGCGAGTTCCCATTCTCGTCGGGGAACTTATATTTTTTATGTGCGAGCATGACGACTTGAGATTTTTCGTGTTCGCTGACTAATTCGTAGTCTGGAAGAAACTCAAGAAGTTCTTTTGCGAATTCCTTGACTTCTTCGTGAGGCGGCATGTTTGAGCGCTCGAGTCTTTCTTGAGAAGCGCCGACATGCATATATGCTTTTACTTCAATAAAATCTGGGTCGCCTTTTTTTATCATCTCTGCATAAAGATCGGGAGAATTCATGTTTATTCCCTTAATCAACGTCAAACGAATGCAAGTTCTTTGTTTTTTTAAGGCAAGATATTCTAGACTTTGATTTAATCTTTCCCAGTAATCTCGAAAGAGAGGGATGTCAACTTTCTTTAAGAGTTTTGGATTGGGAGCGTCAAGAGAAATATATAATTGGGTTACCGGTTTTAAATCTCGAATTTGCTGCGGATACTGAGCATTTGTGACAAGAAATGTTGAGATGCCTTCCCTATTAAATTTATCAAGGAGTTCATTCATTTTTGGATAGAGGATAGGTTCTCCGGTTAGAGATAAAGCGACGTGTTTAATTTGTTTAGATTTTTTATATAAAATGTCTGAGGGGTTTGGATTTTTGTTTCCGCCGTAGCCTGTAAGGAGTTTATGATGTGCTTTGACGCTGTTTTCATAAATAAATTCAGGTTCGTCTATTTTCCATTCTTCTTTCCATTCTTTACTTACGGGTGATTTATAATCGCGCCAGCAAAATGTACAGCGGTTTGCGCACGACATCGAAGTTGTCATCTGCATGCATTGATTTGACATGATACCGTAGAACTTGAGTTTATAACATCCGCCTTTTCCTCGGATCATATTTTTTGTCCAGCCGCACGTCTTTACAGCCGAATGGTCTCCGACTACAATATATTGCTGCTTTTTGAGTTTCTTTTTTGCTTCATCTGTAAGCATTGCCATGAATTAGCGAGAGGGGGAAGGAATTTAAAGGTTATGGGAGTGAAAAAAGATTATTCTCTAAAATAAATTTTTCTATAGTCTGGTTTTAATAATTTTTCAAATCCTTTTTTCCATTCCTTTTTGCCATCAACCAACTCATCTACATAAGGCGCTAGTTGATCTCTTAACGGTTCAAAAGCTATGTCATGATGGTCTGTAGAGGTTACAGTTACTGAAGGAATTTTTCTTGACTTCGCTTCCTTTCTAATAAAATATCCTAAAGGTAGATTTTGTCCAGCTTTAATATCTTCTATAACTTTGACAAGATGATTATGTCTTTGAAAAACTATTTTATCTCTTTCTTCTTCAGATCTAGATAAAAGCATGAAAGCAAAGTTTAGATTACCTTCTAGGTTACATACAACTTCCAAGTAGTCTTTATATTCTCTACTTTCCGCGCCTTTTGTTTTAAATAAGTCATTAAAATGAACAAGCATATCATGTGCTTTTGCATAATCTTCCAAACTAATTAATGGATAAATACGTTTATCATGATTTTCATATATTGGAAGTAATTCTTTAATATAAGACTCTGTTGATATATTTCCCGACGGAATGAATAAGTCTGATGCTACATGAGTCACACTTGGCAAATATTTTAAAGCGTCTTCTAAGTTTGAAGCAGTTACAATATCGATTATTCCAACTTTCTGAGCTTCATAGCTACGTCTAATTCTGTTTGTTTATCTTCAACAATCAATAATTTATTTTCCATTTTATTTTTCTCCGGATAGATATTCATTTAATTCTGGATGTTCAGTAAATTTTAGGCATTGCCTTCTAAATGCTTCAAGCGGCGTTGGAATGTTCCCTCTTCTAACACTTTCTCTTAATCTTTCATCTTTGCTTGCCATAGAGTCATTTAAGACTCTTGCAATGAGCACTTCAGCAGTTTTATCCCTTGTTTCTGAAAATCTATCAGTTCCCAAACGCTTTAGTGATAATAATCCCTCATATTCCGATTGTGTTAAAGTTCTGTTAATTATTTTATTAACTATACCCTCAATTGAACCAGCGAATGGTTTTGGTTCAGGCAATGGCCAGGATACACTATGAACATCTCTATATTCTTTATTCCACTTTCTAACTCCATCGCGTGCACTTTCATTACTCTCTATCGCGATTTCCATATAATCATGAATCCTTTGTGGCATAAGAAAATTCTCTGGACTAGTTTCATTGGATGCAATATATAAATATGCCATAGATATTTGAGTTGGAGCTTTATATCCTTAACCATTCCGAACACTAGTATAACTAACTTTATCATAGAAATCTAAATAATGAAGAAGATTATAAGCAACGCCCCTAGTTCCTGTAAAAATATTTTCTCCATCATCTCCAAAGATACTCCAATTATTTACAGGTTTCAATGATGACTTTCTATAAGTGTCCTCTTTTTGATAATGTCTATAAGTTTTAGAGGTCATGCTATTCTTCCTCATTTCTTTTCTAATTTCATTTTGTAATTCTTCTTTATTTTCATAATTTTGATATTCTCTTTTAAGATCGTTCCATCCTCTTACTAATCTTCCCTGAGTTTCCATTTTAATTTTCTCCTTGTTTTTTTTGTTTTGTTTCGTTTTTGATTTATTTGAGAAGTTATTTTTATCACAACTTCTTAATAGTAACAGATATATGAGTTATATAAATAGGCTCTTCTCCCAATGTTGAATAAATAGAAAAGCTGACTTATATAAATATAGGATTATG
>PFCY01000002.1 GCA_002763085.1 Candidatus Pacearchaeota archaeon CG10_big_fil_rev_8_21_14_0_10_32_14
TCATATTTTCTTTAGAATAAGTATTTAGCGGGGTGGCGACGCTCCACCCTAAAGGGATGGAGATATCTCCTTAATTATTTATAATAGAGATTTTGTTTGGTATTAGGGCGAGAGTTACATTTTGTCAAATTATCTAATCAATTCAAAATGTGGGCTCGAGTTGAGACTCGATTTGGATGAGATACTCCTCGCCCTAAAGGTCAGGGTATCTTTACTATTGTTGGAAATTGAGTTTTATCACATATATTTCAGGATTATTAACAATTTCTAAAAAATATTATTAAAAAATTTTGGATTAATTTTTTCGTTCGAACAAATCCCATTCTCCGTGTCGCATAATTTGTGAGCATTAATCTGCGAAGCCGAGCATTTACGTCTTGGCAAATTTTTATATATATCAAGACGTGGATGGGAGTAGAGAGTTTATGACTTGAACAAAATTTTATATCAATACAAGTCGTGGGCTCGAGTAGCAAATTATATTTAATAATATTCCTTCCCCCTCTCAATATTAAAAGCAGAGGCACCCATCACCGAGTGGGCGGTAGGAAAGTGGAAGTGGCTTGAATGAATTCGCGAATAAATTGGAATCAATAACCTTTAAGAAATACGATTATAATTCTAATAATAAGCCCCTTTAGTTTAATGGATAGAACGCGACCTTGCGGAAAATATAATTTACAAATAGGTTGTAGTCCAGGTTCGAGTCCTGGTTGGGGCATTACTCAATCCCTAGCTTCTCTTTAAATTCTTCAAGTCTTTTCTTATAATTCTCAACTAAAATCTTATCTGTTGGGTTATCTCCAATAAGTCTAATTTTATTTTGAAGGGCATTAATCAGACTTTTATCTATTTCTTTAACGTGATACCCCGCTAAAATTTCGTTTTTCTCTTCAATATCTTTCTCTAATTTTTGAAAATGTTTTTCTATTTCTAATTTGTAACTATCAATAGAACTTTTTAATTTCTTAATTCTTTTTGGCATTTTCTATACGCTTAACTCTCTTTTTAATTTCTTTGATTAATGACATTGCCTCTTCGGGAGGTATAATCTCTTTTGATTTTAAATCTTTTTTTATTCTCAGGTAAGCATTATAAGATTCTTTTGTCGCTATTTTTTCTATGAGATGGATGAATTGACCATTAGATGGAGATTTACTATTTTTAATACAATCAATTAAATATAACTCTCTAAACCTTAAAACCAGAGAGTATAAAGTTTCATCACTAACTTTCTTTTTCATCTCAATATCTATTTCTATAGATTTTTCATTTATTTTTGTTATTGATTTAATATCCTCAAGATTCTTTTTAATTGATATTTCTTTTGCTTTTATTTTATAATTCTTTATAAGATCGTCGTTCAATATTGTCTTTGATTCATTGACTAAAGAAACAAGATAAAGATTTGTTTTAAAGGATTTTTCAAATTTCTCCTTTGAGACACAGATTATTTCAAAATTCCCTATTTTAATTTGTTTATTTAATTTATCAGTTATAACTAAAATATCAATATCACTTGACGTTGTCTCTTCTCCCCTCGCATAACTTCCCGCCAAATATATTCCGAGAGTATTTTTTAACATATCTTTTTCTTCTAAAATCTCGATTATTTCTAGATTTATCGACGTATCAATAAGCTTTATTTTTACTTTCCTGTCTCTCCAATCCATTGGAAGTAGGACACCAGCAGAATTTCCCAATTTGAAAGTTCTTTTGATTATTTCAGATTCCATGTTTAAACATGTTTAAACATATTTATATACTTTTCCAAAAGCTAGTTTTGAGTTAGAAATCGCCAGAAAACTAATATGGTTCAAAAAAAATAAGTTTGCAAACAGGTTGTGATCGAGGTTCAATTCCTCGTGGGGGCATTACACCAATAGGTTAATACTCCCTAAAAGCTTAAATAGTAGCTATTCTTCTATTTTGTATGCTATTCAAAGATGCCTACGAAAGAAATAGAGACAAGCTGATTACTGATAAGTCAATCTGTAAAGAAAACCGAGACCTCTTTAAAAAATTCTTTGAGTGGGAAGAGACAAAACTAAAGAGAACAAACGGTCTTCAAAAACTGGATGAGCCCACATATAAAACTCTCTGTAGTTATATCACCCGATTCAAAAATGTCAATTCATGGTTTGAAAATAAAGCCTGGATTAATCTTACAAAAAAAGATATTGAAAAAGTTTACAATGACTTAGAAGATGGTAAGATAATTAGTAGTAGAGGAAAAAGATACGGAGATTTAAAGAGTTATTATGGAAAAATATTTCGAAGTAAGCCGTTTGACATGGCAGGAAAAACCCATCTTGTTAAAGAGATTATGGAGTTTACTGTAAAAAGAACAAATGATGAAGTAAGATTTGTAGAAGAAGAAACAATAAGAAAAATAATAAATATGATGTATAGACCTGATCACAAGGCTCTGGCTTGGTTAGCTTTTGATGTTGGAGAAAATATTAGTTCATTGTTAGAACTGAGAAAAAAAGATTTCTTCAGACAGATAAATCCAGATTCTAAAGAAATAGAATATAGAGTAAATCTTCCAAAGGATAAACTAAAAAGAACAAGACAAACAAGAAGCGAGATAACAAACTACAAAGAGACAGTTCAATATCTGGATATTGTATTAAAGGATTTGAAAGACGAAGACCTCTTATTCCCATACTGTTATACTGCATCAAAAAAGGTTTTAGATAGAGCTGCCAAACTTGTGGGTGCAAAATGCATTCCAAAAGGCCAGATTGTAACTTGGAAAGACTTTAGGTCATCTATGACTTGTGATCTTGGGAAAAAAGGCTGGGTAAGAGATGAACTTAATGCCAGGCTTGGACATAAACCCTCTTCGGTAGAAATTGACAAATACTTGAATTTTATTGCATATGATAGGCATAAACCAAAACAGAAATTTGATACTAACAAATTTGAGAAACTGCAAGGAGATGTTGAGCAAAAGGCCAATGAACTCAAACTGGCACAAGAAAGAATCAGGATGCAAAAAGAAGAGTCAGATAAGCAACAGGCAGAATTGAATGCATTGAAGAAGGCAGTTTCCAAACTTCTTGAAAAAGAAAATATTAAAGTAGCCTTGAATTAGTTAAATCTAAAAGGTGGTATTATTTATTGAGATATAATGGGAGTCATTGATTATTTACAAGCATCATGGCCTTATTTAAAATATGTTTTTTTGGCCGTAGGAGGTTATCTTCTTTCAATCTTAATTAAGCATCTATTGGATAAGAAAGTTACAAAACTAAGATTAGATAATTATATTTTATATTTATTAATCGCAAAAACGCCATTGGTATCAACAAAAATAATATTTCAATCTAAAAAGAGACCAAACATAGAGAATATAAAAAGCTCGATAGAAAAAGATTTTGAACTGGATCAAAATGAAAAAGTCAGAAATAATTCTTACCTATTCAAGATAAAAAATCATCCTACACCGATGAAGATAACTATTATTGAGCCAGGCAACACAAAACTATTCACAGTAACTTTAGAAACTTTTGGCAATGATAAGATAAATAAGATTTCCAAAACAAGTCTTGACAGAACTATTGAGTATTTTGAAAAGATTTCTAAAAGATTAAAAGATTTAGATTTAATGAATATAAATGCTCAAGTCGTAATCTCCTCATATTTTGAAGATAGTGATAAGATAACATATAACTACCAAAATAATGCTATTCTAAGCTCGAAGACAATCCAGGTAAGTAGCAATAATTTTACTGAAATTGGCCCATTAATCAAAGAATGTTTAAGGGTTTGGAGAAATAAATTTATTTAACTATATTCTCTAATTTCATTCCAGATTTTTAAGAAGATTCTTAGAGCTGTTTCATTATCCTTAATGAATCCCTGAAAGGTAACCTTTCCATGAGGGTATACATACACATTGAAATTTAATTCATCATCTGTTTGTATAATAATATCAATATGATTCTTTTCAATATCCTCACAATCTTTTGTATGTCTATTTGTATCTAAATCTATTCCTCCAGAGTTTTTTATAGTAACTTTTGTTTGGTCTGGATCAATAAAGCTCGTTCCTATAGGTGTGAATTTTTTGCTCTTTCTTATATCATCTTCAAGCTTTTTAGTATCTATTTCTACTCTTTTGATTTTGGACTCGCTACCAAACAACAATATAGAAATAAAGTTACTGACCCATCCAGACATAGGACCACTGACATATAATTCCTTAGAGTTCACCTTGATATATGCATAATTATCTGCCCATTTTGTAATCTCTTGGTCTTCAGAAATAATATTTCCTTGCTCGTTAGCAGAATATCCTGGAACAACCTCTTTAACCTTCTTTCCCATCTTGAATATCTTATATGTATCTTTGCCAACAATAATCTTTTTCCTAAAAATAGAAACCTCTCCTAAGTCATCCATATTATCACCATAATTATCCAATTTTTCCAGTAAGTCGTCACTAAACTTTTCATCTGATTCATAAAAGGTCATTGATAATGGCATAAAAAATCCATGTATATCGAGGTTATAAAATTATCTTTTATGGAGATTTGTTTATTATGGCAAAGATTATAAAACTCCCTTTTATTGGGTTTATAATGATAAGTGAAGGTAAAATTAACACTGCTAAAGAGATATATTCAAAACTGCGTAAATGGAATGTCGCCAATTCTACATTAACAAATTACTTCAATAAAAACCCTAAAAATGATAATGCAGATATAGTTTTAATAAAAGTAATATTAATAGACTCACTATATAAGTCTAATCTCAAAAATCAGATTGATGTTGCTGAGCACATAATAAAGATTAAAAATCTTGATGAGTTATTAAAACAAGGCTCTCCTTTGGCAGTAGAAAAAATATCTAATTGCGTGGGAAAAAACCTTTTATCTTTCGCAAGTAAATTCGGCCATTTTCACAATAAAAATAAATATCCCATCTATGACAAATATGTCTGCATCGCTCTAAATAAATTAAATGGCTGGAAAGACAACAGAACATTTTCAAATTTCTTAGAAGGTATAGAGAAATTTAGAAAGGAAAACTCATTAACTGGAGTTAATTTTGAGGATATTGATAAATATCTCTGGCTTTATGGTCTTTTGTTAAGACTAAACTCTGGAAAGAAAGATGTAAATAAAGAGATTTATACTTTCTATATGGATAATAAGCTTAAATTTGAGAGGTTACTTAATTAAAATGGAATTAGTTAATTTAAAGAAAAATTATTACACTTTTCTTGACAGTAAAGCAAAGTCTATATCAAACAAACTATCCAGGAATGAACATATAACCCAAGAAATATGGCTCTTCTCCCAATGTTGAATAAATAGAAAAGCTGACTTATATAAATATAGGATTATGAGAGCCTATAA
>PFCY01000016.1 GCA_002763085.1 Candidatus Pacearchaeota archaeon CG10_big_fil_rev_8_21_14_0_10_32_14
TACAATGTTTACATTTAACACGTTTATCTTTAAGTTTATACAATCTATATTTACCACAAAATATGCAAGATTTACCTTCAAAAAACTTGCGCGCAACACCTCGTATCATTAACACCGTCGTAGTTTAGCTAATTTTTAAGCTTTTTTGGTGCTAAAATGCACTAATCACCATTAATTTTTGTAATATGGGATGAAGCCTAATTTCAGGATTTATAATTATTATGGTGATTATTTTTTCTTGACTTCTTTCCTTTCTATCTTAGTTTCTTTGATTTCCCGGGAAACTTTCTTTTCTAAAGAAAGTAAGCCGGCCTTTATCACTTTTCGTCCCATATATTTTTGAAGGACTTTAGGGATTTCTATGCTTCCGTCTTTCTTTTGATAATTTTCAACTAAACAAACAATCATTCTTTCCGTCGCTATTGCAGTGTTGTTCAAAGTATTGACAAATTTAAATTCTCCTTTTTCGTCGTATCTTATATTTCCTCTTCTAGCTTGAAAATCGGTGCAATTTGAACAGCTTCCTAATTCTTTATATTCACCTTGAATTGGGAAATACCCCTCAAAATCTATTGTTTTAGACGGAACTCTTCCCATATCTCCCGACGCCAAAACAACAAATCTAAAAGGAATTCCAAGTAGTTTCAAAATCTCCCTAGAATTATTGAGAATGTTTTCAAACTCTTTCCAAGAATCTTCGGGTTTGCAAAAAACAAATTGCTCTATTTTTTCAAATTGGTGGATTCTAAAAATACCTTTAGTATCTTTACCGTGGCTTCCAGCTTCTTTTCTGAAACAAGGCGAGAATCCAGCAAGTCGAAGTGGCAAATCTTTACTTGCAATAACTTCATTAGTATAAAGTGCGTTAAGCGCATGCTCTGCAGTTCCTATTAAATACAAATCCTCCCCCTCAATCTTATATATCATCTCTTCAAAAGCCCCAAGCGGAATCGCGGCCTTAAGAGCATCTTTTCTAAGCATAAACGGTGGCTGAACGAGCGTGAAACCTTTCTTCTCCAAAAAATCGAGAGCAAACTGTATAATCGCAATATTTAATTTTACAATATCTTTTTTTAAATAATAAAATCGTGCTCCAGCAACTTTAGAAGCTTTATCCATTTCTAACATATCAAGCGAAATTAACAGTTCTTCATGACCGATTCCGTTTTTATTTTGAACACCTTTTCCATGTGTTTCCATGACTCTATTTTTTGATGCGTCGCCAATTGGAACTGATTTATCTACAATATTCGGAATTTCTTCAAGAATTAAATTTCTTTTTTCTTCTATGTCCTTCATCTCATTTTCTTTCGATTCAAGTTGAGAGGGAATTTCTTTAGACTCTTTTATCAGACCAGTTACATCGGCATTTTTGTTTTTCTTTTTTTCTTCATTGACTTGCGCGCTGAGTTTATTTCTTTTACTTCGCAGTGAATCCACATCGTATTTAAGTTCTCTCCATCTTTTATCAAGTTTCAAGAATTCATCAACTTCTTTTCCATCTCCGCCCCGACTTTTCAAACTAGTTTTAATAACTTCAGGACTTTCTCTAATTAATTTAACATCTATCATTATCAAAACAATCAAGAGGAATATTTAAAGGTTATTAGATAGAGGGCTCCATCCCAAATTAAATTTTTTTGTGAGATTTTGTTTGTAATTTACTTGCCCACCCAAATTGAGTCCCACCCTAATACCAAACAAAATCTCTATTATAAATAAATTAATTTTTATAATATGGGATGAAGCCTAGATAGAGTTCAGCTCAATAATTCTTATAAATCATCTTAAGATAATATCCTATGGAATTAATTAACGGAGATTTCAATAATCTTAAAGGAAGTTTTATAACCTATGCAAAAATCAACGAGGATATTGATGATTCTCAAATTTTAGCATGGTTTGTAACTCAAGATCCTATTACATTAGAGCAAAAGATCCATCTCCCTCCAGATCTCAAAGCTATGTTAAATGAAGGGATAAATGAATCAAGATATTTCAAGACTTATCTTAAATTATCACCAGAAGAATTAAATGAATTGTCTGGTCTTGACGAGGATCTTCTTTCTGTTGGTGAGTTTGATAATCTTGAAACTGCTGAACGAGCTATTAATCTCGGAATTGATTATTATTTTTTAAGATATAAAAAAGTTAAAACGGTTGATTCACCTTCGGAAAAACAAAGAAAACCAAAAATTGATTTATCTTTATATAAAGGAAAATTAGAATATGTCGTCATGCAGGAATACGCCCTCCCCATGTTTCTTGCTAAATCAGAAGGAAATAGTGATCTTTATGAAAAAACAAAACAGGAATTATTTTCTTTTAGTGAAAATACTCCATGGCTTAGACGTTATGTCATAAACATTTGTGGATGTATTGAAGCATCAGAAAATAGGTCAAATTTTAGTAGAAAAAGATTGTACACCTCTTTAATTGGTGCAATTGATAAAGAACAATTTCGTACGGCAAAATTAATTCTATATAAAATTCTTCAAGAACCTGTTTAGTAACAATTAGAAACAATTAAAAACAAAATTGTCTATGATTATTAATGGTAACAAAAGAGGCATTAGAGAAATCAACTCTTGCTATCTCAAAGTCGTATTTTACATTTATAACTGAATTGGGAAAAATAGGACAATTCATTAATTTACTTATCCTTGTTTTATTATCGGTATTATTTTGTATTTTTGTTTGGAAACTATCAAAATACCTCTCAAAAAAGGATATGTTTGAATTAAATCTAGATAAACACAACTCTTCGGATCACGCATTTTATTCTCATTTAATCTCTGCAGGTTTTTTCATTCTAGAATATATCATTATTTATTCCCTCTTTTTATTTTCATGTGTCATTATTTTTTCAATTTTATTAGTAATGATAAGTCCTGCAAGTTCAATCGTGGGGATATTATCAATATCCACAATCATTATTGTCTCAATTAGAATCACATCCTATTTTAGAGAAGATTTATCAAAAGATATTTCAAAATTCTTGCCTTTTTCTTCTTTAGCAGTTTCATTTTTTAATCCTTCATTTTTTGAAGTAAGTAAAACAATTCTTAGGTTTAATGATAGTCAAATATTTATTAATAATTTATTTTTCTTCTTAGCATTTATTTTTATAATTGAAGCGATAATGAGAATCTTCGACTTTATCATGTCTTTATTTGTTCCTGAAAGATGATTACGCTTCTTTTTTGAGTTCAGTCAACAATTCAACATCGACTAAAATATAAGAATCTTTTATTGTCTCTATGAGTTTCGCAGGACAAGATTCAATATCATATTTATCGCTTATGAATTTTTTGTAAGCGTTTACTTTTCTCGCTTCAAAAAAAATCAATATCGCAGTTTCACTTCTTCCAAGCAATCTTCTTGATGCAGACATTCTCTCCGGAGGTTCAAGTGGCGCATCATTCACATTTATGAACATCTCAGAATCTTTTTTTATAGAATCATGTTTTGGAAAAAGTGAAGCAATATGACTGTCTTCACCGCAAGTTAAAATTATTATATCAAAATAAGGTAAGTCACTTCCATAATCTTTGACTTTTCTCATTTCTTCCTCATAATTTCCTAAAGAATGTAGCTCAAAATTATATGGATGAACATTTTTTTCAGGGACAACATCTAAAAATAAATCTTTAGCCATCTTAAAATTACTAAGTTCATGATTAATCGGAACTTTTCTTTCATCAAGCATGAAGATATGGACTTTAGTCCAATCAATATATTTTTCTTTTTTCAGAAGGGTAAAAATTTCAGGGACGCTGTGTCCTCCAACTATTCCAAGTACAGCAACTTCGGTAAGCCCAGCAAGCTTCCTTTGCTCAAGTTTTGCGGCGATTTTGTCACGTAGAATAATAATGGTCTCCTTCTCGAGGCCCTCACGCTCGCCTTTAAGCGTCTCCATAATTAAATTTATCGTTTTTACTTTAAATGTCTTTCTAAACTCTAACATAACATCTGAGAAATTATATAAATTAAGAAAAAAATCTTTTAAACCAACTTGCAATTTTATCAAAAAAAGAATTTTTTGGTGTTGCTGATTCTCCTGGATTTTGATCATCTGGATTTGGTAAATCAATCGGATGTTCTATGTCTGGACATGGATCAAACTGACAATTATTACCAGAATTTCTTGAAACATAAGATCCATCATTGCAAAGCTTCGCTTCTTGTGTACAGAAAAATTCCACCATCATCGTTAGGTTTTTCATCGCCACCATAATCAGGCACATTAAATTCTATATCTTTATCATTAACATTAATTACTAATTTTGAGTCATCTCCATAAACTTTTATATATTTTTCAATCAAAGGATAAATATCGTATCTTAGCGTTTCATATTTTATTGCTTTACATGAATCATTATTTGCATCATGATTTAAAATTAATCTTGTCTGGACTGGTCTAGATTCCATGAATTTTTCATCCCAACTTAAAGTAAAATTATGTTTTTCACATCCCCCGCTATAAGAAACGTCAATCACCAAATCTTGATTGACGACTTCAATATTATCAATCGTAAAAAAATCACCCTCTTTTGTATCGTAAGAGACTATTAGTCTTTCGCCCACAGGTCCAGATCTTGCGCTCAAAATTGCAAACGCATCAATATCTTCTTTCGCATTTTTTAAAAGTGCACTTCTAGAGCATTTTGATATTGATAAAACTCCTTTTCCACCCTCGTATTCATATGATCTATAAGAATATATTAGATATCTCTGACCTTTTTCAAAATCAACTCCGGAACCCATAACTTTTGAATCTGGAGAGATCACGCTCACGGTGTTTTCACTTACTCCTTTATATGCATCTATAACTAAGAAATTTATAGCGTTGTATCCACTTTCCCTTTTTTCTATAGACCTAACATCTCCAATAAAAACAGCGTCAGAATTCTCTAATTCTTGAAGTGGAGTTCCTAGCTTCACACAACTCGCACTAACTAAATTAAAACTATTCAAAACATAAAAAATCGCTAGTCCAATTGCAAACGATATTAATAATCTGGAAATCGTATTATTTGTCATTTTTCTCTCCAGGGTCTCTTTTCTAAAGAGAGCCTTTTTCTTATTTACCATGATTTAATCTATAATATAAACTATATAAATTAAACCAAGACTTCTAATCAGATCGAAGTTATTGTTTATACTTTGCAAGAAGTCTATATTTGTTAAGATTTGGACTTACATTATTTGTATTTGCTTCAAATTCATTGTAAGTATAATTGATTATCTCCATTGCTTGCTTATAATTTTTAACATGATAGACAAATTCCAGATCTTTTGAATCAATGAATCCATTCTTTAGGACATATTTTCTTATCCATCGAAGGAGTCCATTCCAATGTTTTCCTAAAAGAATGATAGGTATATTTGATGTCTGATTGACTTGTTCAAGTTGCCAAGTATAAAAAAGTTCTAGTAAAGTTCCTATCCCTCCTGGTGAAACAACGACGACGTTTGAAAGTGCCATGAAGTTATCTAATCTATTTGAAAATATCTTGAATTCTTTTTTTACATCAAGGTGTTTATTTGACTTTTGTTCCCGTGGAAGTTTTATTAAAAGTCCGTAAGATTGGGATTTATTCATATTATTCCCCGCTTTATGCCCTGCGTTCGCTGCCTCCATCGTTCCAGGTCCACCGCCGGTGACGATATCAAAATTTCTTTCTCCAATTAATTTTGCCAAATCATAAATCATTTTGTAATTAGGGTCATTCTTTTTTGTCCTTGCACTTCCAAATATTGCAACTCGGAAATGATTCACATCCATAGTTTCAGATTTAGATTTAGTTATTTTTTTTTTCATTTTTATTTTAATATCTTCCAAGTCCAACACATTCATATGCCTCATCAACCATAAGTTCATATACATCACGAGTTGCTTCGTTTGTTATTGTTGATAATAATTCATCAATAGTTCTCATCTCAGAACCCCTCCTAGAATCAGACAAACTTCCATTCATTTGTTTTATATATTCAAGTCGTGTCTGAATTTGAGCCAAACTATTCATAATATGAATAAAATTAGAATTCTTTTAAAGGTTTGGATTTATTGCCTCAATGTTCCAGCAAAGGATTCAGAATCATACTGTCTAACAAGTCGTCTATCTCTTCTCTCTTCAACATGCTTCTCTTCATTTCCTTTTTTATATACTGCACCATAAACCCTAATTCTATATTCAGCTATAGTCCTTATTGTCTTACCGTCCCTAACTTCCACACGAACCACATCATTTTCCATTCCAAAATCTTCAGAATAATTGTATAATCTTACCCATTCTTCTTCCTTAGGTTTATCTTCTTTTACTTTATCATCAATTCTCATATAAAATAAACTAGTAAATAATATAAAAGGATTATGGTGATTGATTAATCGTTACCCTATGGTCTCGCCATAGGGTGAAAGCCAATAACTATTAAACTTCCAAAGGGTTAGATCTCCTATGGATGAACTTGAAAAATCCGCACATAAGATTTTCAAATTAAAGTATCACTTTGTTTTTTGTGTTAAGTATAGAAAAGATTTGTTTCTGAATAAAGATTATTGTGAAACCTTCAAAGATACCTGTAAACAGATGGAAGAAAGATATTCTATGAAATTTGAAACAATAGGTTTTGACGAAGATCATGTGCACTTTATGTTAAAGTCTTTAACGAAATATTCTCCTTCTCAACTTTTTAGGATTGTGAAAAGTGTTATAGCAATAAAACTATTAGATACCTATCCTGAAATTAAAAAAGAACTTTTGGGTGGAGAATTTTGGAGTGATGGGGGATATGTTGGAACTGTTGGCGAGGGAGTTAATGGAGATGTAATAAGAAAATACATAAAAAATTAAGGAAGAAATGGAGAACAGCTTAAGCTATTCGATTTTGTGTAGTCGTTGTCGGATGCCCTAAGGTCTTGCCTTAGGGAGCTTCACTAAAAGATAATCAAATATGATAATTAACTAAAAAGAAATCTCCATCTTTCAAGATGGGGTGAGTTTCTTCCCGCAAATTATTTATTTCTCGATTGATTATAAAAA
>PFCY01000011.1 GCA_002763085.1 Candidatus Pacearchaeota archaeon CG10_big_fil_rev_8_21_14_0_10_32_14
CTGTTCCATTACTTCTTTTAATCTTTTTATAAATACCCATTTTATCCATTAATGAAGAGATAGTTTTATATCCTGCTTCTAATCTTGCTTCATACCATGAATTCGCTGCTCTTAACTTTTCACTAGGATCTTTAATACGAGACACTTCGGGATCTTCCATCATATCATGATCAGAATCGAAGTTTGATTTTAATTCTTCGACATATTTTTCAACATTCACTTCTAATCTAGCCATATAGATAGACAATTGGCTTCTTTATATTAATTTCTATAGAAAGGGATATAGGTCAATAAAATGACGAGAAATTTTTGATCAATTTTTGTGTGTTTGCGCCGTTTTGTTCACTTAGGTTTGCTTAGTTAATATAGAGAAGAGATTTGGAACTAAAAATAAGGAGAAAGGAGAAGGTTGTTAGCACTCAATAAACCTAGAATGCCCGAAATAATTAGAAATAATCCTATTGAATAACGGAGAAATCTAGGAAAGGCAAGGATCAAAATTCCGACAATTATTGCTAGAATCGCTATGATGTTCAGAACTATTGCAACCATTTTATGATAAGGGAATTGAAGTTTATAATGTTTGTTATAATTCTTACCTGAAATTTTTTATCCTATCTTTAGTTAATGGGCGAGGTTGTTCACTTAGGTTAGGTTTGTTAACAGAAGATTTTTGAATAAGGGGTTTTGTATTGTGTTTGATATTAATAACGGTGTGGGGCGGGTGTCTCAAAAACGAGTTTTCTGTAAAGGGCGGAAACTGCCTGAGTGTCTCTACCTTCAGGATGGATTATAACTGCAGATCCATTTTTTATCTGCTCTTCAAGAATTAGAGTTCTTTTTGCCTCAGAATATTCCTTCCTAAATTTTGGAGGAGAGATTTTCAAAAAATCGGAAACTAGATATGAAAGAGGAGGGTTGGTTGAGAGACTGGCGAGTTCAGTTGGGACGCAGTCCTGAAATAATTCCCTCAAAGAAGAATGATATCTTTCACTCAGTTCTTTAACCTTCTTTATTTCATCGCGATTCATGTGGATAAAAAGAGAGGGGAATTTTAAAAGATTTGTGTTCTAAATGAATTGAATTTTTCGCAATTTTTTGATGAGAGAGGTGGTTATTATTTAAAAAAGAGGGAGGGGTTATTTGTCGGAGAAGATATTGAACGGGTTTGTGTTGGAGTTGATTCCTACGGCCACTTCTGGAAGTTTTTGGGGTGTTTAGACGGGGTTTATCGTCGATAATTTGAATGAGAGGAGAGGGGTGCTTAAGTTGTTTAAGAGTGTTTAGACATGTAAGAGGGGCATTTAGTGGGGGTGTTTAATACATATTTTGCGTTTAGACGGGAGATTATGTGTGGGAGTTTGGGTTAGTATTGGAGTGAGTCCAACACATGAGTTTTATCGTCGGGATTTCATATTGTTTGCATCTAGTTTAGAGAAAAAGAAAGATTTTTAAATATCAATATGCTGTCTAAGATATGCTTAAATGGTTATTTCGATCACAGGATAACACTCAACGTGTGGAAGAAGACACGAAAAAGGGGTTTGAAAAAGTAAGAGAAGAGATGGGAAATATTACCCGCTGGATAAAGCACTTAGATTCTCAGAGAGATATTCAGGGAGAGGAAATTAATGAGATAAAGGAGTCTTTATCGTCATTGAAAGGAGAAATAGAGGGGCTGAAGAATATGGTTTCTCTTCTGGGAAATTTGAGGCCTGGGGGAGGATTTAAGACACCTCGACAGATGTCTATTAAACAGGTGCCTGATTATGGTGTTGGTGTTGGTGTCCAAACAGCTGTCCAAACACCAAATTTAAGTATCTTTACAGTAAATGAACGGGCATTGTTATGGATTTTACTTAATACGGATATGAGACTTAGTTATGAAGATTTAGCCACAATGTTGGGAAAAGAAAAATCGACAATTAGGAGTCAAATAAATACAATTCGGCAAAAAAATGGAGAAATGATTGAAGAGATAATTGAAAAAAATGGTAAAAAAAGGGTATTTGTCCCTGAGGGGATTAAAGAGATTATCCAAAAAAAGTCAAGAGTGGGGATGGATAGAAAAAAGGGGAAAAATACAGAAAAAGAGACGGATATATGACCCAAAAGTAAAAAAGGGGTAAAGGGGGCCAAAATAGGTAAAAGTGAGGCTAAAACCTGATGAAAAAGAGCATAAAGGGTCGAAAAAAGGCAAAAGTGAGGGTTAAAAGAGTGAGGTGCGGAGGAATAATTGAGAGTTTAGGAGAAATGATGAGGGTAAAATCGAGGAAAGTGAGGATTTATATTTAAAAAGTATATGAAATTTTTCGGTAAAAGAGAGAAAATGGGAATTATTTTAATGATTTTAGTGTGAAAATCAGAAAGTAAGAGTGGAGGGGGGATAAAAAGTAACTGAAACTCAGAAAATGAGGATTGGATTTGGTCGCAAATTAGAGAGCGAAAATTAAAAACGCCTGAAGCTTAAAAAGTAAGAATTTGGGCATTTGAGGAGTTATAGAATAGATGGAATCCTAAATGTAATTTTTCGGTGAACAGAAATACTGTTTAGAGATCTTTAAGTTGAATTATAGTAGATAGACTGGCTATTTTTTTGAGGGGGGGAGCGATGGTTAAATGAATGATTTTATTGTTTATTTTGTTCTTTTCTATGGGGATTCCTTTCTTTAGTAATCTGCCTACATAATCTCTTATCGAGCTTTCAGTCAAGGAGAGTTTATCTGAAATTTCTTTATAATCTGTATAACCCTTTTCTTCTTCAAGCTGATATATCGTCGAGAAAACAAGCGTTTCTTGCTCAGTTAAACGTTTGAATTTTAATCTGATTTCTTTCTTAATACCGTCTAAATTATCAAGAATATTAGAAACTGATTCAAAAGGAGTTGGAGGGTTTAGAGGCAGGGTAACTTCCTTCGTAACAAGTACCTGTTGGTCTGTTGGTCTGTCTGTCTGTCTGTCTGTTGGAACCCCCCTATTTCCTATGGAAAGGGGGTTATTTAGACTTTTTAGGTCGTTTAGAGGGGGATTTATGTGTTGGGGGTGTTGAACGTCTGTTGGGTTTGTCTGTTGGTTTGTCTGAGGGATTGGAGAGGCCAGTGGAAAGACAGAGGGAAGATTATATGGCATCTGATTAAAATAAAGGGGGATTTGAATCGAGGGGATTTGTGGAGGATGGGGGAAGGAGATGGTTTCTCTTGTTTCGGGGCCGTTTACTTTTTTTGAAAGATCAATTAGAATATCACAAAGATGGATTATCTCATTTTTGAATTGAAGATTCAGTGATTTAAGAGAATCAATTTCCGACCGAATTGCTTTAATCGATTCAACTTCTTTTTTTAATTCAACGTAATCTTCTTTAACTTTTTGGAATGCACCCCGAAGTTTAGAGTTATCATCGTTTTTCATAGAATAAAGGTAGGAAAGAAGATTATATATTTTTTGTAGTGATTGTGGGAGAGAGGGAATTGGGAGATAGGGGAGAAAAACTTAAAGGGGTGTTGTCTCATTTTTGAATTGGGAAGAGAATTCGTTCAGACTATTGTCTGTTTTGATATGCTTGATAAGCCACATCGGATAATCTCCATCTTGACCTTCGTTTATAGGCCTTACCCTTAGGATTTTTCTTTATTGAGATAAGAAGTTTTTTTTCTTCAAGCCCAATTAGAAGTTGTTTAATGAATTCTTCATCTCTGGCGAGATCTTTAGCGATTATGGAAGTAAATAGTGGCTGAGGTGCTTTGGAATAAAGAAGGGCGAGTATCTGTTCAGCTATTTTATCTTTTTTCTCTTTTGATATTCTCATCATTAGAAAACAAGAAATCATTATAAAAACGTTTGGGATGTAAATCTGTATGGGGTGGCGAATATTTTTTTGTGGGGTAAAATTAAAGGGGGAATAGATTAATGGAAATATAAACGGAAGAAATTAGAGGGAGAAATTAATGTTTGGATACTAGTTCTCCTTAGGAAGAAGATTGTTCTTCGTCATTATCCTGGGGGGAGGTAATTGAAACTACGGGTGATTGGATGTGGAATGGAAGATTTAATTTTTCTTCGAGAGATAAAGTTAGAACATGAATTTTTCTTAAAGTATAGTCAATCAACAGTTTTTTGAGGGGCTTATTGTTTATTTTTTTGGAGACTTCGACTTCACTCAATAGTTTTGAATCTGAATTATTAATAACAAAATAAATTATCCCCTTAATTTCAGTTCGAGCATAAATATCATATTGATAGGAATTTGTAAACTCAATAGAAAAGAGAGTTTGTGAATTTGATGGTTGCGACGGCTCTTTTTTAGGGGCATCGAGGTTAAAATTAGAATTGAGGTTTATTGATTCGACTTTCTCTTCTGCCTCCTTGAGTCTCTCGGCAAGAATTTTTGTTAATCTAAAAGATACAACTTTCATAATTATGGAACAGTGGAGGTTATTTTTAAAGATTTGTATTAATATTGGAATTATTCAATTCAAGAACATGAAATAAAATTTAAATATTGGGGTGTGAATATAAGATTTGAGTTTTGAATATAAGATTTCTACTTTGAGATCGGGAATTTGAGTTTTGAATATAAAATTAAATTTGGAGAGGAGGGGTTTGAGTCTTAAATATGGTCTTCAATTTTGAGAGGTAGGGGTTTGGTTTTAAATTTGGTCGTAGTTCATTGGCGCAGAATGGGGGGTAATTCATTAAGTTAGAACTAAAAGTAATATCAAAATAAAAAATTTATTTTTAAATTAAATCTTCTTCAGAAACGATGACAAAATCACCAATAGCAATTATAGAAGAATAAGGTATGAGTAAATCACCCTGTTTTGTAGATTCTAGGTTTAAGTTTCTTGTATAGGGAGTAGGATCTTTGACAAGAACACTTATTAATTCGCCTGATCTTGTCTCGAAAGTAATATCCTTTACAAAACCTAATCTCTTACCTTCTTTTGTAACCACCATCTTTGATAAAAGTGCGGTGTATGGATTTTTATAATCTGACATGAATAGATTAGAGTCAAGCAATTTATAAATTTATCTATAAATGAAATATAGTGATTTAATTTAATTTTTGTGAGAATATCTTAATTTTATCGGGGTAAAACTCCCCCCACCCCATAGTTTCGTCTGGAGAAAGAGAGGGGAAATTTATCTTAGTTTAAAGTTAATAATAGGAAAAATAGGAAAAATAGGAATAAGAGTAATAATAGGAATAAGAGTAATGGTTATTTTAGTTTAAAGTTAATAATAGGAATA
>PFCY01000055.1 GCA_002763085.1 Candidatus Pacearchaeota archaeon CG10_big_fil_rev_8_21_14_0_10_32_14
TCAAGATTATCAACATCTTATATAAAAAAATATTATTAAAAAAATTTGGATTAATTTATTCGTTCGAACAAATCTCGTTCTCCGTGTCGCATAATTTGTGAGCATTAATCTGCGAAGCAGCAAAATATTAATCAGTTTTTCTTTCCCTCCCCCCTCCCCTCAACCTCTAAAGTAGAGGCTCCTCCCGATTAGGGGGGTTGTGAGAAGGTGGGCGAGATCACGAGTTTTTCGAGAAAGTCGAAATCTAAATGGGAATCCTTAATACACACAAAAACGAAAAAAAATTCAACAGAAGCCCATCAATGAACAATAATATTTTCTTAATAGATTTCAATTTTACTCCTCAATAGCAATATCAGGAAATAAACTTTCAAGTTTTATTCTGTGGGATTTTGCGACTTCCCTAGCTAAAACCGCATTTTTTTGCTCTCTGCTCCCTTCTTTTGCTAACTTGAAATTTATATCATAAGAAACCTCTTGGCTTCTAAGATACGTTGCATATTGTTCAAGTCTGGTAATATAATTATCTTCAGGCATTTTTTTAGAACAATTTGTTTATTTATAAGAATTTATATTCTCTAATGACCTCATTAAAATAAAAATAAATTTTTTATGTTTGACAATCATTTGGAAATTCAGATATGAATAGGGCGAACGATTTCGTGATAAGGGATAAGGTATGGCTGGTGGGCGAAGTCGCGAGTAGGGTTTTTCTTCAGAATGAAGAAATTCAAGTGGGAAATTCCTAACACAAAAAATTACAAAAACTCTAAAGAATAATATCTCAATCATATCTTCTCAAAAACTTTTTCAAGATCAATTTCAAACATCGCAACAGCCATCTTCAGTTTCCAGTTTTTCAAAATCTTAGGATGAACCTCGCCAATATGACCCATAACTTCATTATCAATCAATATTTTTGCTATTCTCCCCTCAATAAAATGACTCGGCAAAGCCTCGCCACTTTCAGGTTCTTTAATTTCAATTTCAACTTTCATCATCCTAAAGAGCGATTCAATTATCCTTTTTACATCTGTATAATTAGCCGGACTATAAGCCAAACATAATTTTTCTTTTTCATTGATTGAATTAGATTCTTTATCTAGATTAAACACTCTGCCCATCTCATAAATTTTTTGTGGATAGCTCGCATCAACATTTTCCGACAAGATCTTAAGCGCGAAATGACTCAGATCATTTCTTAAAATATTATATTCTGTTTTAGACTCATTTACCTCAATAACTGAATCTTTAATTTCTTTATCGGCAACATTCATTTTCTTGAACTGATCGTCTCTAGTTGTTAGATGATAATTTGAAATTTCTATAAATCCAGCACCATTGATTATTTCAGAAATTTTTCTTTTGATAATCTCATTTTTTGATTCACTTCCTATCGTTGATACTGCGGGGATTATAGGATCAAAATTATCATATCCATATGCGATTGCGACATCCTCAATCAGATCAACTTCATGTAGAAGATCATTCCTATACGCTGGAATCAATACTTCTCTCTTTTTCTCATTATAGCTGTAACCCATTCTTTCTAAAAATCCCCTAAGTTGTTTCGAGTTCAGATTAAGTCCAAGAAGTTTATTGACATTCTCAATATTAAGTTTCATCTTTTCGGGTTTTAGATCAGGAGTTATTTCTTTCTTCTTTCCATAGTGAACATTCATTTGGTATATCTCAACTTTATCTGAAAAATCCGCCAGCGTCGTTACAACAATATTCAAAATCTTCTTCAAAATCTCAAAATCAAATCCAGAACATTCGATAAATACATCTCGAGTCTCATTCGTGACTTTTCCCGTCGAGTTGGAATTTATTATCGGAGGCATGCTTAAAATATTTTCTTTAGCGTCAACAAAAATAGGAAATTTTTCCTTTCCAGCGAGCAAATGTGCATAATCCCTTCCGGTAGGATGTCTTTGCAAAATCGAAAGACCGGTCATCTCTTTTTCTCCAGGCGAGTCAAGCGGAACAAATTTTATTTTGTCTCCTTCAAGTGCTTTGAAAGTAATAGGCAAACTTATTTTTTCAATTGGATAAATTCCAATCGCCGCTTTTTTTCTTTTTCTGCCAAGAGTAGTATGAAGTTTTTCTTGAATATCGATTATCTCTTTAATTCTAGAATCACTGAGTTGTAAATTTTTTACAATAGCACACGCGGTATATGGACGAATTCCTTCAAGTGATTTATCTACTATGACCTCATAATCTTTAGCTGGTTTTTTCAAAGATTTTGAATAATCGATAAGCCCCGTCTTTCCTTTTTTATCTAAATAAGCTAAAAAAGATCTCTTAAATCCTTGATACGAAAGTAAATCTGGCCTATTAGGAAAAACTTCTATCGCAAAATTATCTACAAGTTCGTCGTCATCGAATGAATCAACCGGAGTTCCAAACATCGCAATCTTTCCGAGCATGACTTCGTCTAACTTTCCAATTTCTTTCTCGAAACTTTTTTTGTTTATGTTTATGATTGTCATGTTAGTCTAATTTCTTAATCATTGGATAAAGTGGAATTCCATTATATAATTTTTTATTTCCACATCTTTTATATCCTAATTTTCTATAAAACTTAAGAGCATAAGGTGATGAATTTAAAAAAATTTTATTTTTTTTTATCGAATTTTCTAAATTATTTATTATAACACTTCCAATTCCTTTTCTCATAAATCTTTTATCAACATAACAATGAGTTATCCAGCCATCTTTTTTTGCTCTTCCAACTCCAATTATTTTATCATTAATCTCAGATATTATGACGAAATTTTTTAACCATTTTTTTTCAATATTTTCTTTATTATAAGTCTCAACAAAGAATTTAACACTTTCTTTTGTTAAATGTTTCCCATTAAATTCTTTAAAGATTTTAATAATAAATTCACTAACTTTTCTTGAATCTTTTTTCTTAAACGTTCTAAATACTAAATTTTCCATCTCATTTCATCCAAAACCTCATTTCACGAAGCTGTCTTATATCATTTTTGTAAAGCTGTCTTAAATCTTTAATTTCGTAATAATCCATAAGTATTCTGTCAAATCCAGGACCCCACGCCAAAATAGGAATATGCTCCCCAAAAAAAGGAATTGTGACTTCAGGTCTGAATATTCCCGCCCCGCCAAGTTCAAGCCATACTTTTTTTTCCGGATGATAAACATCTATTTCAACGCTCGGTTCAGTATAAGGAAAATAAGCCGGCCTGAATCTAACTTTATCATAGCCCATCTTCTTGAAAAACTGATTCAAATATCCAAGTAAATGTCTGAAGTTCACATTTTTATCGACGACAATTCCCTCTGTTTGATTAAATTCAAAGCCATGACTCCAATCGACGGTTTCATTCCTAAAACATTTACCTATAGCAAAATATTTTTCCGAGAAGTCCGTGTTTCTTTTTTCTCTCGACATTTTATCAAGAGTCAAAGCAGAAAGAACAGTCGTATGAGTTCGCAGAACAGCTTTTTTTGATTCATCTTCATTCCATTCATATCTCCATCCTTTGCTCGATTTATCCCCTTTCTCATGAAATTTCTTTACACTGTCTAAAATTTTCTTTGGGGGAAGTTCTTCGGTTCTATTTAAAAAAAATGTATCTTGCATTTCTCTAACAGGATGATCTTGAGCGGTGAATAAAGCATCAAAATTCCAAAACGATCCCTGAACCATTTTTCCTTCCATCTCGCAAAAACCCATCTCTGTCCAAACTCGTCTTCCATAATCAATAGATTGATTTACAAAATGTCTTTTCCCTATCTCAATTTTTGGAACGCTCGCGGCGACATCATATCGTCTGAATTTTTTCCCTTTCCACCCGTCGTTTTTTATAATTTCAGGAGTAAGAGCTTCAATATATTCGGTTTTATCTTCGTCAAATTTCACATTCGATAATTTCTTTCCATATTCAGTTAGTTCAATAGAGATAAACCTTTTCTCTTCAATTAAAACAATCTCTTTCCTATTTTTCAAAGTTTCGTATGAATGTTTCTGTTCAGGAGCTAATGATTCAAGTTCGAGCGGTAAACTTTCAAGAAATATTTCTTCAAGCATTTTTTTTGCAACTTCATTGCCATTTGCATTGAGTAATATCTTCCCTTTTTTAAGTTCAATCATCGCTCTTTTCTTTAACACACCAAGAGCAGCTTTAAATTCATCATCACTAAGCTTGCTTTGTTTCTGTGATTCTTCAAGAGTTGGAACTTTATTTTTATTTTCATTCAAATAATTAAGAAGTTTTCTTTCAGGCAGCCCATTTTTATTATACCTAACCCCATTAATTCCAAGCTCAACAATTTTTTTCTTCTCGACGTTTAGCGCAATTAAATTTTTGTTTGCTAAATATTCGAGCGCTCTCATGATAGAAACTTCATCAAGTCCAGACTCCTCAATCAATTTTTCATATCCCAACATTACATAAGGAAGAATCTTCTTCTCATTCAGTGACAAATATTCTATTATCTTTTCCGTTTCATCCATTAAAATTCAATGATTTAAGGATTAAAAAAGGTTACGTGTTTAGAAAACTTTCTTTCCAAAAGTGTAATTCCACAAATCAAAAAAATTATTCCTAAAACCACTCACATCCTTTCTTTCAAATTCAGAAAGTTGAAAATATAATTCTGGTTTTTCATCACTATCATAAAAATCAGAAAGATTTCTTATTCGTCCATATAATCGGGGAATAAAAAGATTCCTCATAGTATCATGAATGATAGTTTTATCCTTCTGAGGATTAGAAGTTAACCACTCCAAAAACCTATTTAATTTTTGAGCATTCATCTCTTCAGAAAATCCTCCATCACTATGAACCATATCCTTAATCTCTTCTGAAGAATCGGGTAAAGAATAAGCTAATAATGACATTAAAGTCACATCAAGAGTATTAAGATATTCACCCATCAAGTTATGTTCTCTCAAATAAGGTTTTGCACGCTCACCAATAGTTTGTTCAATACCTTCTCTTGCATGTTCATATTCGGGGCTTCCAACTAGTCTGAAGTAAGGTTGTTGAAAATCGTATTATCCAGACTACTTAAATTCCCTAAATTAGAAAGTCTTGATTTAATTGCAGAATTAATTCAAACAACATGACCTGCCACTGAAGGAATATGACCTTCTGTATAAAAATCAGAATATATTTTAGATAGGGGAGAGTTTTCAAAATAATGAATCATATCATCTAATTCAAATTCTAGTTTTCTTACCCTAAAAACAGTCTTAAAATAGGGTATATTAATTTATCTCCGGAAGGGGCTTCATCCCATATTACAAAAATTAATTTATTTATAATAGAGATTTTGTTTGGTATTAGGA
>PFCY01000034.1 GCA_002763085.1 Candidatus Pacearchaeota archaeon CG10_big_fil_rev_8_21_14_0_10_32_14
GAATTGATTAGATAATTTGACAAAATGTAAACTCTCGCCCTAATACCAAATAAAATCTCTATTATAAATAAATTAATTTTTGTAATATGGGATGAAGCCAAAGCCGTAAATAGATTTAAAAAACAAAGATTCTAAGAAAAACATGCCAAAAAATAAATTTCCGGATATAGATACAAGTGAAATAGAAACTCCGTGTTTTATTCTTGATGAAGGAATGATAAGATCGGATATGAGAATCATTAAGGAAATTTCTGATAAAGCTGGAGTAAAAGTTCTATTAGCATTGAAGGGTTTTGCGTCGTACGAAACATTTCCTTTAATGAAAGATACTTTAGCAGGAATTTGTGCAGGAAGTTTAAATGAAGCTCGACTAGGAAGAGAAGAATTCGGAAAAGAAGTCCATACGTACTGTCCGGCTTTCAAAAATTCAGAGTTCGATGAGATTTTAAGTTATTCTGATTTTATTATTTTTAATTCTACATCTCAAGCTAATGCTTTCATCCCTAAAATTAGAAAAAATGGGAAAAAAGTTGAGATAGGACTTAGATTAAATCCTGAAAAATCCGTTGCTGGACAGCTTTTTGGAGCCTATGATCCTTGCGGAGAGAATTCAAGACTTGGTATAAAGAAAGAAAGATTAAGTGGAATGAACCTTGAAGATATAACTGGATTGCATTTTCATGCTCTATGTGAACAAGGCGCTGAAGAACTAGAAATAGTTTTAGATGAGTTTGATAGAAAATTTGAAAAATATATTCGTGGAGTGAGCTGGGTAAATTTTGGAGGTGGTCATCATTTTACAAAGGAAGGTTATAATCTTGAAAAATTATATAAAATGATAAATAATTTTAAAACAAAATATCCAAATATACAAAGAGTTTATTTTGAACCTAGCGAAGCTATTGTACTAAATTCTGGAGTTTTAGTTGCGTCTGTTCTTGACATTGTGCATAATGAAAAAGATATCGCAATAATTGATTCTTCAGTTGAATCCCATTTTCCAGATGTATTAATTACGAGACACGAACCGTCACCATATATTCAAGAGATATTAGGAGCAGAAATAATTCGAGAGGGACAGACTGCTAAACATGGCTTTAACTATACATTAGGGGGAGTGAGTTGCGCCGCGGGGGATGTTTTTGGAGATTATACTTTTCCTCATCCATTAAATGTCGGAGACAAACTTATCTTTACAGATGTTGCACATTATACCATTGTAAAAACTTCAACATTTTGCGGTGTGAACGTCCCGCCAATCAAATTAAGAAAAATGGATGGAGAATTAGTCATACTAAAAGAATTTGATTATGAAGATTATAAGAGCAGACTGTGAAATAATAATTCTACAATTAAATGAAAGAGAAGTTTTATATTTTAAGATAATATTTTAAGGGACGTATTATTTAAATAGTGTTTTGATTATTTCTTAAAATTATTTATTATATTTTCTAATAAGTAAAGAAAGAGGGTAAATAACTTTGATAACTTTGAATCATCTTTCTGATTCAATATAAAAGATTTATGTGACAAATAAGACTTGTATGTGAAAAATCCATTGAAAGAATACCACTTTCTATCATCGTCGCCTCTTTTTTGAACTAAGATTAGATTTTCTACAGGTGTTTTTAATATCATATAATTTTCCTTATTATTTTTAATCCAGGAAATAACATGCTGAGTAGACATCAACCAAGCATCATGGAAAAGAACAAATCCATTTTTGTTGAGTAATAAATCTATATAATAAAAATCAATAAATATATCATCGAACTTGTGACCTCCGTCGATAAATGCAAAGTTTATTTTCACTCCGTCTTTTAAAAGTCTTGGAAGAACATTATGAGAATAATCACCTTTGAATATGAGAGGGTTATCTAACTTTAATTTTTTTAAATTCTTTATTCCTAAATAAGAATATTTATTTTGAAATGGATCTATAACATAATGTTTATCTTTTGTTGCAGAGATGATATAAGATGCAGAACAACCATATGCGAAACCAACCTCTAGTGTCTTTTTTATATTATTCTTTGTAAGAAAATTATAAATAAATCTTGCCTCTTCTCTAGTTATCGAGGTTTGTTTATCGTTTTTTGGAATATCCAACTGATCATATAGAGACTTCATTATTTATGTTTATCTAATATCACTTAATAAAATTAATTATAATTGAAGATCTGATTTGTTTAAATGGAATATAAAAACATAAAAAGGAAACTTCCTTCTTTATTTTATGAAGAAATCGATTAGATTGTATATCTCCGGACTTGTTCAAGGAATATCTTTTAGAGCGTTCGTCAAAGAAAATGCGGAACGCTACAACGTAAAAGGATTTTGCAGAAATTTAGAAGACGGTCGAGTCGAAGTTTTTTTAGAAGGAAATAATACAGAAGTCGATAAGATGATAGAGATATGCAATCAAGGTCCGAAGCATTCTAAGATAACTGGCGTTGAGGAAAAGGAAGAACGATTTCAGGACATGAAAAATTTTAAGGTTTTGCATATATAAAATGAAAAAAATATCGCTCATTATTACTATAATAATTGTATTGTCTTTATTTGGAATTATCATTTTTAAAGATATAAAAACAAATATAACCGGAAACGCCGTTAACCAGTATTTTCCAGATAATGAAATAGGAAATAAGATATTCAATACTAGTGAGAGATTAACGACGAAGAAAAAAATACTCGAGAATAGAAATTTTTCTTATGAATTGAGGCAAATATATAATAGAGAATATAATGTAAAAGGCAGTAAAAAAGCAATAGATGTGATAATTCTTGATTTCAAAGAAGATTATAACTTTTCCAAAGTAAACAAAGAAATGGGATTTCCAAAAATCACTATTGGAGAAACTGAAAAGAAAAATATTTTAGGGGAAGACGTTGAAATTAGAAATTATGTTGTTTTAGGAGAAGGAAGTTTTTTTGTGTATACCTGGAATGAAGAAAATTATGTCTTTTTCGTGACAGGAGATTATACTTTGAAAGACGAAATTGAATTGGTTGTTGAGAATATAATAAGCAAATATGATTGATATTTAGCAATTAAAGAAGTTAAAATGATCTGCACAAATTCTGATGGAGGAGCGAGAGGAAATCCCGGACCGGGTGCAATAGGAGTAGTTGTGAGAGACGAAAAAACAGTTTTAGAAACTTATTCAACTGAAATAGGAATTTGTACAAATAATATTGCGGAGTATAGGGCTTTATTAAAAGCGCTTGAACTTGCGTTAAAATATGAAAAAGAAGTTACGTGCCATCTCGATTCTGAATTAGTGGTTAAGCAACTTAACGGAGAATATAAAGTTCGGAATGAAAGATTGATGCATTTATTTTTAGAAGTTCAAAAATTAATTAATAAGTTTGAAAAAGTTACTTTCGTTTTTGTAAAACGAGAAAATGAATTTCAGTGTATGGCGGACGTGCTTGTGAATAAGGCGCTGGATGGGGAAGATTAAAATCGCTTCATGATAAGGTTCGATGATAGATTTCATCGAAGTATCGAGCGATTTTAGAGACTATTGTAAAATTTCGCGAAGTAAATTCGACGAAATTTTGAAGTTGCGATAATCATTTTCTATGGCTAGATAATGTGAAAATCTTTATAGCTGATGAATTGAAGGGGATGTTTTGAAATTAGGAGAATTTGAAGAATTAGATATTATTCAAAGTGGCAATCCTCTTTTATCTTCACAATATTGAGAGGCTAACCTAGAATATTGATTATCAACTTTTCGGAGATAATCCAGCACATCTTGTCCTGTATGATCTGGACCAGAAGGAGGAGGATTTTGATCGACCCATTGATCCATTGGTTGTTTAACAGACCATCTATAGTCTGATCCGAGCTTCCGGTATAAATACCAATAATATTTCATAAGTTCCATTGGTGGTTTAGGGATACACCAAGAGGGATTACTACCTTGATTTACCTCGCAATAGTCAAAATACCAGCAATCTGGATTTGATTTATCGCCACAATTATTTGGGATATAGAAAATATTATAGTTAGATGGACCAGTAGATAAAAGATCAGAAGTTCCAATTACCCCTGGAGGATACATATTTTCAATATTTCCAAAAAAATCATTTAAGTGTGTTTTAACAGAACCAATATTGTTAGAAAATCCATTGGGATCATCATAATGATATGGCCATTTGCACCAAATAATAAGAGCATGATCTCTATAACTTTGTGGATCGATTTCAACCCCTGGAAAGACATCAATACTCCATACACCATTAAGATACCCGCTTCCATAAACTTTTTTGCTATAACCTAATTTATAATTCTCAAATTCATGATAATCTGCCGGATGTTCACAACTAACGATACTATAACGACTACTATCATCGCAGGCAGGAGGAATTAATCCACTAACACCAAGAAGCTCTGTATTATCCTTCTTTACAACAAAATCTTTATTTCCTAAGTCTCCTAAAGTAGTAATCGAATCTTCAGAACATAAATAGTAATTATTTGCAATTTCCATTCCTTTTCTAATATCTTTAACGTCTTGGGGTAAATTAGGATCGCAAAAATTAAAATTATAAGTCGTTTCAAGTTCAGTCCTTAAGTTTTCCATCGCTTTCTCAAATGCGTTGTTCGTTGAGAGAGAAATGGTTCCAGGAGGACTTACAGTTTGTTTAAAACAATTTCCATTAAATAACCAATAATCTTTTGGACAACTGCATTTTCCATTGAGATACTCTCCACTTTTCATAGGCTTTTTTCCGTTTTCATAACAATCCCTTTTCCCATTTTTATCTCTAACAACTACTGCTTTACTATCCACTTGTGATTGGCAATAAACTCTCGTTGCTGAACATGAAGTCAGATCTTGATAGCTTCCGCCGTATTCAAGAAAAGACGTTACATTTAATGGACCACTCAATTTATTATAATAGACATAAAAATTATCTTTATGATGATTGTATGCATAACATGCTGCAGCGCCCTCGATTGAATGAACGGTTAGTAATGAAGGACATTTCACCTTTCCACTTGCATCTATAGGCGGAGATAAATTAAACTCATCGTCACTTGAATTATTTTTATTCATATTCACAGTAACAATCGCAATAAAAGCAATCAAAAAAACTCCAACACAAAAAGAAAATAATTTCCAGTTTACATTTTTTAGTGAGAATCCTTTTTTATTAGAATTATTAAAATTCGCCCTCTTCTTCATCACTTAAAGAGAGAGAGAGTTTATATATTTTTTGTATTTGTAGGCTTCATCCCAAATTAATTAATTCTAACTAACTTATAAAATTAAAAGGAGGTTTGAGATGGGC
>PFCY01000084.1 GCA_002763085.1 Candidatus Pacearchaeota archaeon CG10_big_fil_rev_8_21_14_0_10_32_14
ATAATCTTGCTGATCCTCCTTTCAAAACATTAAATGCAAAACTCACCGAAACATTCGATGAAAGTTCTACAAAAAGATGGACATGATTCTTCATAACTTCCATCTCACAAATTTTTATATTCCACTTTTCAGAGATCGCTCTTAACACTCTAATCATATACTCTCTTTTTTCAGCAACGAAAAAAACAGGTACATTATATTTCGGTCTCCAAACAAAATGAAAAGCTAACTGACCAATCGAGTGTTTGTGATATTTTATTTCTACCATTTTATCTCCGCGCGGATGCGTGCAAATTCGCAACCGCAAAATTTATTTAGTAAAGAAAGTCTCAACTAGTTGTGGCTTTCAGTGAGCTAGAATCCAGCTCACATTTTATAATCAATTTAGAAATTTAATGGTTTTCTTTCCCTCCTCCCTCAACCTCGAAGGTAGAGGCTCCTCCCAGATTAGTGGGGGTGGAGATGACCTTAACGAACTTGTGAAAAATTTGCAAATTAGTTTAAAATTACAAAGTAATTTTACCCCATCGTAAACTTTAAATACCTTCTCTTATCTTTCATATCATGGGAAAGATTAAAGGAAAATTAATTAAGAGAACGGCTAAAGCCTTAACCGCAAATGGAATAGAATTCACTACAGAATTTAATACTAACAAAAAAATACTTGGAAACAATACAATGCCGTCTAAGAAACTGAGAAACCAAATCGCCGGTTATCAAGTAAGACTTAACAGACAAAAATAAACTACTCGATTATATTTTGATGATTATAAAGCCAGGGAGGAAAAATGGCAGAAGAAAACAAACAAGTGATTTCTAAAACAGATAGAAAAGATGATAACGTTGTCTACATTGGAAGCAAGCCATTTATGAATTACGTCACGAGTGTTGTTGTTCAATTTTCTTCAAAAAACAAAAAAGAAGTCATCATAAAAGCAAGAGGAAAGTTCATAACTCGTGCTGTCGATGTCGCCGAAGTTGCCAGAAAAAGATTTCTTGAAAAAGATAATATAAGAGTTGGGGCGGTCAAGATAGACAGTGAAGTCTTCGAAAACCAGGACAAACGGATGGTGAATGTCTCGACAATCGAGATAGTTCTCGTAAAATAATGCCCGACTTACTTTTTTATTTTTAAAAGATAATTCTATACAAAATATAATCTATAAAAGTTAATGATAAGACGGATACTGATAAAATCCCTACTTTGTTCCACCCTGGTCCCTTACCTAATCTTAATAGAAGATATAAAATCAGAGGAATGATCGGATATCCGAAAATAAAAATAAATCCAAGAGGTTGATTTATACTGCAAAACATTTTTTGATCAGATGTCTGAGAGGTGGGATGCAACGCACAGGAAAATCCAGCCATAAATAACACAAATGATAAAATTAAAAAAATTAAATAGATGATTAATATTTTTCCAACCTCAATAAAAATTAATTTTTTATTTCCAGAAGATTTCTTTTTCATTAAAATAAGAGATGATATAAGAATTTAAATCTATGCAAAATACAAAAAATATATAAACTTCAACATGTATTCAATTCAATGAATAATTCACAGATAAAATTTGTATCGAAAGCATCGTTTACATACGCATCTGTGATTAAGGTCTCAAACTAAGTTTAAGGCCTTTAATTCTACGATCATTTTCAAACAATAACAAAAGAATTCTAGACCCATAACAAATGAGACCCAATTAAACTTTGGAGGAAAAATGGAACACGAACAAGACTACGAGATAAGACTTGGAGAAGGAGATTGGGAAAATCCTGAAGGATATATTGCAATTCTTCAATCCTATCAACCAGACTATAAAGGCAACACGCATCTCAAGTCAAGACAATTGGAAAACTGGGCTGAAAACCCATTAGAAATATTTCCCAGCTTAAATGAATAAAATAAAAAGAATCAACGTCTATTTCGAAGAATATCTTTGATCTCAGCAAGATGTTGATTCATTTCATCGAGCTTCCTATCTCGACGCTTATTGAAAATAGAATTGAGAATAGCATAGACTATCCAAATAATTACAAATATACCTAACGTCTGGAGAATAGTTATCAAAAATCCAGCCTTATCTATAAGACTTTGTGGAATTTGATAAATTAGACCACTCTCATTTGCCATAATCAGTCTAAGAAAAATGGGTTTTTAAGAGTTTCTTGAACAACAAATATAAATAGAGAAAAGAGTGGGAAGCAAATTCGTTTATTCAGTGTCGCCTCGGGTGGGTGGCGAGCGATTTCGTGATAAGGGGGTGAGTGTGAGAAAGGTGGGCGAGATTGCGAGTAGGAATAACGAATTTGCGATTTAGTAATTTAATTTGAATTGAAAACAAAAAAGTTTGACTAAATCTAAAACGAATCTCATTTCACTTTTATTCTTCCTTCTTGCCAATCTTTAAGAATCGAACGTGCAGTCATATCTTCATTAACTTCGCCGCCCTTTTTCATAAATCCCTTTTTCCTTCCAACATCTTCAAGTATTATTCCAACATCTCCAATTTCTTTTATCTCATAATGTTTTTCAACAACTCCAGGATAATTTTTCATAATATCATTTACAACATCGTCAGGATATTTAACTTTATTATACGACCGTGCCCCATAAGTTGCATCTTTACTTTGTTTACTTTGATCAATTGTAGAATATTCTTTTGGTGGAATCACTCCAGGAGAATCGAGTAAAACAACACCCTGCATAAGTTTCAATTTCTGAATTCCTTTTGTAAAACCAGCCTCTGCTCCTGTTCCAGCCGAATGCTTTCCAACAAGAACATTCACAAGCGAACTTTTTCCAGTATTGGGATAACCAATAACTCCAACACGTGTATACTCTTTTCCAACTTTCAAAGTCTCACGTTTTATCGCATCTCTCAAAACACTTATTCCTCTTCGAGATTTTGTAGAAATAAAAAGAAACGGTCGCATACTTTCAAGCTCAACAATTTTATCTCCAAGCTCTTTTTTATCAAGTAAATCAGTCTTATTAAAAACAAGGATCAGTGGCTTTTTTTGTTTCACTATCCACCCCTCAGCATCAGGATTTTGCATCTCTTTAACAAACCTTATATCAAGAACTTCAATCAGAACATCCGATTCATTAACAACTTTCACAAGTAAATCGGGATACTTCGGTCTTTGCTTTTTCATATTACCTATATGCCCCGTCCTTCTCGAAGAAAAACTATATCTCGGTTTCATGAAATGGATAAGTGAGTGGAGTTTATAAGAATGTTGGGAATGTCAATTAGACAAAATAAGTGTAACCATTTGCGACCACCTTTTGTTTGATTTTTAACGAATTAAAAAGGTTTTTTTGATCTTTAGTTAATTCAGAGTTATATTTCGCTTCAATAAGTTTGTCTTTTGTTATAAAATCAATCTCTATTGAATTATCCAAATAATAAGTTGGATTTTCATCCTTTATTTTTAAAAAAACTAAGTTCTCGTAGCTTGCACCTAAATCTTTAAAGCCAGTAATTAAATTTTTAATGCCAATATCTCCTATATAAATCTTTTTTGGAGAAGTTATTTTCTCATTGAATGATTTTGCATATCGGTCTACAATATAAAATAAATAAGCATCCTCAAAATACCCTATATATCTCTTAGCGCTATCTACAGATATTTTTAATAACTCAGCAATTTTATTATAGCTCATTGGTTTCCCAACTCGGTGGCACAAAAGAATAAAAAGTTCTTTAATTGTCTTTTCGGAAGTTATTTTATGATATGCAATAATATCTTTATAGATAATACTTTCAATCAATTCATTTAGATAAGTTTTATCTTCGGTTAGTACATAATTGGGAACACCGCCAATATTTAGATAATCCTTAAAATAACTCTCCAGTTTTGCTTTATCAGGTTTTGTTATTTTTGCTTCTTTGAAAATCAAAAATTCGGCAAAATCAAGTGGCATCACTTCGATTGTTTTAACTCTCCCAGTTAATCTTGCTTTTTTATCTCTCATTAATGTTGCGATAGATGATGTGCAAATTATCTTCATATTTTCATCATCGTAAAGACTCTTTAATTCTTGCTCAAAATTATCTCTGGATGATATTTCATCTAAAAATAAATAAATAAAATCTGATGCCGCTTTTTTATGAATTTTTCTGAACTCTTCTACTAATTGATGAATACTAAAATCTAATAGATTAAAAGAATCTAGTCTTACAAAAAATATTTCATCCGGCTTTACTTTATTGTCAAGTAAATGTTTTATTGTTTGAAACATTATTGTAGTTTTACCTATTCTTCTAAGACCAGTTAGAAAAATTATTTCCTTAGATTTAATATTTTTCAATATTTCATCCAGATATTTTTCCCGAGGATAACTTTCATCTTTAAATTTTCCTTCCCACCAAAGATTTTGTTTATATAATTCCGCTTCAATTTCCATGAAAACATAAATATTTAGTACTATTTAAACTTTACTATACCATCGTATAGTCAACAACAAACACTTTACGATACCATCGTATAGTATTTTATAATCTTTTTTCATTCATTCTTCACAAGCAAATCAGGATACTTAGGCCTTTGCTTTTTCATATTATCTATATGCCCCGTTCTTCTTGATGAAAAGCTATATCTCGGTCTCATGAAATGGATAAGTGAGTGGAGTTTATAAGAATGATGGGAATGTCTCTGGGGAGAATTTAACTCTTACTCGGCCACATGAAAGTCGTCATGGATAAATGATTTTTATCGCTTTCATATAACCTCACGACCTCCTTGTCGGTCGGCCTAATGTCTCTGGGGAGAATTTAACTCCCGACCTCCGCCTCACCCCGATAAAATTCCTTTTTTATCACATGAGAGCGGCGCTCTAACGCTGAGCTACAGAGACGAATTTATGAGAATTAAATGGTTTAAAAGATTTACTCTGTAGCGATCTTGTCGAATGTGCACAAAAAGGGAAAATGTGTGAGAAAAAACCGTAGGTTGTCTTCATGAGCTATATAGCCAAAGTTACTAAAAAAAGTTCATTTAAAAGTGTTTTCTATATAGCGATCCTGTTCTAAATTGAATGAGAAAGGAAGATTATGCTAAAGAAACCGGCGATGCTAAATCCATTAGGATTTACTTTAACGTTGGTGTCTTAGAGCCTATCTCTATAGGCAATAATTTTTAGAAAAAATTTTGAAAAATAGAAGAATTT
>PFCY01000081.1 GCA_002763085.1 Candidatus Pacearchaeota archaeon CG10_big_fil_rev_8_21_14_0_10_32_14
TTTAAGGCTATATATTCACTTCTTCCCGTTGACGAAGAATCTGATTGTGAATATCCTGTTGGACAAATGAAAAATTTTCCCACGCCACATTGATCAGTTGCCGAGAATGAAATTTTATTCGATGAATCTTTATTCATGACAACATTATTATAAGAAACTCCCAAAACAATCAATAAAACAATTACCCATCCAGCAACTAAATAGCTGTTCCTCTTTTCCATTTTATATTCAGAGTTTATATATTTATAAAACTTTATACTTATTTGGCTTCATCCCACATTACAAAAATTAGTTTAATTAAATAAGAGATTTTGTTTGGTATTAGGGCGAGAGTTTACATTTTGGCAAAGTTTCTAATCAATTAAAAATGTAGGCTTGAGTTGGGACTCAATTCGGGTGGGCTAGTAAATAACAAACAAAATCTCTCAAAAAAAATTAATTTGGGATGGAACCTACTTATTTTCTCAAATTCACCTTAGCATCATTTGGCGGACTTGGGATATCAGAATTAACTTGTCCTCGTGATGGAGAAATATTTATTCTTTTGGGGGTATTAGTTATTGAGTTTACGCCAGTAGGTCCTCCAGAAATGATTCTTTGTGAATATCTTTCCCTCTCACTTCCATTTCTAGGAGGAGATTTTTTTATTGTTGAAAGACTTACTCCGCTATGTTTATCATCTTTCTTTCTGTTCATCTTTTTAATCATCAAAACAATTAATATCAGGACTAATAAAATAATGATGCCAATGACTAATACATAAATCCACATATTGTTTTTCTTGTCCTTTTCTCTAAGACAAGTGCTTGAACAACCATCTCCATTTACAATATTTCCGTCATCACATTGCTCGTCATCATCTAAAGTATCATCACCACAAACAGAATCAATATGGGGTTCTTCTTCACAATCTATGGCGCAACTTGTCGGAGTCTCTCCAGTTTCACAGATATCATTTCCACATACATTCTCTGTTGGACAAGTTTTTGTTGTCTCAGGTTTATTAGTATCAACGCCACAATTATTTGTATCAGTAACTGTTCTAATTCCACATTCAATTCCCGAAACATTTCTACTCCAATTTCCAGGTTGCCAATTTGGACCATTCAAGCAATCCTCATCAATTCCTATAGGAGTCCACTCAACACAATAAATCCTCATATCAGTATTACATTGCTTATTTTCATTTTCAATAACTGTCTCAGACGCCTCATCACTTTCTCCAGTAGATGCGGTCCTTGTCGAATTCCCGCTTTCCCAATTATTACAATTATCATCCTTATTTCCCTGTGAAGTTAATCCAGTAGCAACAATATACTCTGTGGATATAATTGGATGAAATAAAGAAAAATCAAACCAATTATCATTTTTAGTTTTTCCGATCAATTCTCCGTTAACATTATAATAGGAAGTATTTTTCGCAAGAACCCAATCAGTTCCACTCTTCTTTCTGGAGTCAGTCCCGATTAAAGCTTTGAAAGTAACTCCGCTTTTTGGTTTTGCAGTATCATTATTGCAAATTGCGTCTGCTCTAGCGATTCCACTCCCTCCAGAAATTGTGAGGGGACGACTACCTGAAGAATCAACAGAAAAATTTCCAATCCAAGAACTATTTGTTACAAAAATAATTTTCTTATTTGTTAAATTAATGACTGGTGTTGTCACAACACAGGTATCACCACAAGAAGCAATTATTTCTTGCGAGGTTAAGGTCTTATTATATATTTTAACTTCATCCATGACTCCCGTATAATTATAATTATAAGTTTTACCTAAAAATAAAATAGCAGAATTTCCAGTAATTCCTCCGTATCCATTTCCATTCCCCTGAGATGCAGCTTTTCCATTGACATAAAGTCTGGCAATATCAGAAGTGGAATTATAGACTGCCGATAAGAAAATCCAATCTCCAGAATTGAAAGAATAATTATCATAATTCCAATATGCATCATTATTTGAGTTCATAGATAAGGCGGTAAAGTTAAGAGGATTTTGATAAACTGAAAGAAACTTGCTTCCATCTTGATTTACTAGATTCAATATTCCCGGCGGATTGTCATTCCAAATTCCCTTTGAATTAAAACTAGGCTTAAGCCACATTGTTATAGAAAAACTTTTTCCAAGAAGATTATCAAACTGATTTACTCGAATAAATGCGCTTCCATTGAAGTATGCTGCTCTCCCGGACTTTCCATTTGAATAAGAAATTTGAGTGGGAGTTCCATCTTTGTTCCATCTACTCACATCGGAAACATTATCTTCATTAAAATTATAATATCCAATCAACTCTCCAATCACAGGCTGAGGCGGAGGTCCAGAGCAAGTTCCAAGTTTCCATTCTCCGTTGGGTTGATCAACATACCAGCTTCCTTTTTCATAACATGCGAGTACATCAACAGCATCAAACCCATCATTAATCATATTCCAATCATTTGTTGTTCCCTCTTCCCACCATTGATTGTTATAACAAAGAATGTGTTTCTCAATATAACCACTCGTTCCACTTATAACCCACATTCTTTCATTATTATTTGCTCTATAAATTAAATTTCCTTCAGCATCTCTAACCTCACAATTATATATAGTTGAAACAGAACAAGTCCCTTCTACGATCTGATTGTAATCCCCTTCACTTCCATCCTGAATGACTGCATAATTCTGGCAAGTAGAACTTGATTTATAAGAATAAAATGAAGGAGAATAAACATTTGAGGATTTACATACTTGTCTATTATCAGATCTATAAGGTAAAATTCCAAGAGGAACAATTTCTCCACTAGCTGGACAATTTATCGCAATAAATTCACTCCTCCCAGTTGTAGAAGATTGTGCAACTACATATCCACTAGGACAACTAAAAGTCTCTCCCGCTTGACAGGGAGGCGACAAATTTACATTTTGATTCCCTACCGAATAAAAACTTAGAGACAAAAACATCAATGCTAAAATCATCGATACTACCACAAAATATTTATCCTCTTTTTCAAACATAATTTATTAACGAATAGCTTATTTAAAAAGTTAATTAAAATTTATAATTATGAGTGGGTTGATTTTTACGGTTTCATCTCACTTTCATCTTTGATAAATAATACGTATTTCCCGTTCCCGCATAATCTTCTACAGAGGTTATAATCTCAACGGGATTTTTCAAAAAAGTTTCGTTTGGTTTATTCATTAAGTGCATATAAAAATCCTGAGACCCCTGAGCTCTCGCCTCTTGGTTCATCCTCTCCATAAGTCCTCGAGCGACACCCTTACCTTGAAAAGCTTGAGTTACTTCTATCACCCATAAAAGAAAGGCATCATCGGGAACAATTTCAATTTTATCTGTTGTCATACCTTTTTCGTCTTTAAAAAGATCTTTAGCCCGCATTCCACTTAGTCCCATAGAATATCCTAAGATATTATTTTCTTGCTCTGCAACAACTCTTTTCATACCTCGATGAACAAACACTTCTCTAAAATCTTCTTTAGAATCCCATCTATCTTTAGCATCATAAAGTCCGTCTTCTAAATTGAGTATTCTATCTGCATATACATCAAACTGATTTGCCGTTAAAGTCCTGTAGTTGATTTTATCCATTATACTCCCCATTTTTATAAAATAATAAACGCTAAGAACTATTTAAATCTTTTGCTTTGTTATTACTATGAAGTTACACTGTAATCTGAAGTTTATTGAAAACACGAATTCACTCTGGAACAAGTGCAAACACGCTATGGGATTTAATCACATCACTCGCAAGTTTTTTTACATCAGAAATTTTAACATTTTTTAGATGTTTTTCGTATTCATAAAATGAATCTATATCGTTGTCAATTTCATGAGACATTAAACTGACCATCTGCATCTGTGAATCTTCCATTGAAATTTTATAATTTCCAACTAACTGATTGACAGCTTCAGTCAATTCTTTTTCTGATAAATTTTTTGAAACATCCTCGAATTCTTTAATTATCAACCCTTTAACTTTATCAAGATTATCTTTTGTCGTTCCCACATATATGATATTATAAGCATACTTTTCTGAAATATTGCAATCACCCTTCACTGCATAAGCCAAATTTCTTTTTTCTCTTATCTCAGCAAATAACCTCGAAGACATTCCTCCAGCCATTATCGCATTAAGGATATGTGCCACATAACTTTTTTCATCCTTGCAAAGAGGGACATGATGACCAAAAACCAGATTTACTTGATCTATCCCTTTTCTTTTCTCTAACTTTATTTCATTCTTTAATTTAACATCATATTGTGGAACTTTTCCTTTTTTCTTTACATTTCCAAAAGTTATTTCAGCGAATTTTATGAGTTTATTGAAATCGCAATCACCGACGACGACAAGCATCATATTATTTGGGGTGTAAATCTCTTCAAACTTTTTCTTCATGATCTCTCTATCAATTTTACCCATAGATTCAATAGTTCCAATTAAATTTTGTCCTAAAGGCTCTTCATATAAAAAAGACTGTATTTCATCAAAAACATAAATTCGAGGCGTATCTTTCCTCATTTTCATCTCTTCAAAAATTACCTGCCTCTCTTTTTCAAGTTCTTCTTTTTCGAACAGAGGATTTTTTGTCATATCGCTTAAGACATCAAGTGCTAAATCAATATGTTCGCTCGGCATTTTACACCAGTACGCGGTAACATTTTCAGACGTAAAACCATTAAGTTCTCCCCCATTCTTTTCTATCTCATCTGCAATCTTCTTCGCATTTCTGCTCGGAGTTCCTTTGTATAGCATATGTTCAATAAAATGAGAAATCCCCTTTTCGCTTTTTTGTTCATTCATCCCCCCATTTCTTACGGCGATGGCGACACTAACAATAGGCAAATCTCGTTTTTCGTGGATTACAACAAAACCATTCTTCAAAACTTTTCGCTTAAAATTTTTTTTCAGATTCATGAATTAGAAATTGCTCATAAGGTTTTTATAGATTTGGGTTAAAGTGACTTCATCCCATATTACAAAAATTTATTTATAATAGAGATTTTGTTTGGTATTAGGGCGAGAGTTTACATTTTGTCAAATTATCTAATCAATTCAAAATGTTGG
>PFCY01000049.1 GCA_002763085.1 Candidatus Pacearchaeota archaeon CG10_big_fil_rev_8_21_14_0_10_32_14
AGGAGGGAAAGAAAAACTGATTAATATTTTGCTGCTTCGCAGATTAATGCTCACAAATTATGCGACACGGAGAACTGGAACTTTGTTCGAACGAAAAAATTAATCCAAATTTTTTTAATAATATTTTTTTATAGAAGATGTTGATAATCCTGAAATATATGTGATAAAACTTAATTACAATACAATCGTAAGGATACCCCACCCTTTAGGGCGAGGAGGATCTCATCCTTCCACCAACTCCCAACTCCTACTCGCGACTTCGCACACCAACATCACACTTACCCCTTACCACGAAGTCGCTCGCCCTCCCAGAGAAGTTAAAGAATAACGAAATCACGTCTATAAAGGAGAAATTTTCTGAATTATTAGATATCTTCTGGAAAACATAAACTTTTTTAAGGGAAGAGTTTTGTTAAAGTCATTAATGGAAACATTAGAAACGCTAAGCAGATTTATTGAAAGATTCAAACAAAAAGAGGGTGAGGAGTTGAGATATGTTTTTGTTGGTGGTACTGCTGTAAGGCTTCATCAAGAGAAAGATAATTTTGTTAGTGATCATAAGCGAAATATTACTGATTTTGATATAATTTCTTTTTCTGGCAAAAGATATCCTGTCCACACTTTTGATCCTGATGATGTTCAAGGACTTGTTTATATTCAAAAAGAAGATTTACTAAGTTTTGTTGCAAGTACTGGAATAAATGGAAGAGACATATACTTCATGAATGGGGATTTTATTTCAGCTTCAAAGCTTTGCATGATTGATCATCCTCGAGAAAAAGATTATGATGATGTTTTATACTTAAGATCTAATAATCATATAATTCCTTCAAGATTAAAGTATTTATTTGAAACTGCTCCGCGTCTAACAAAGAAATCTGATTTGGTAATGGGGACATTTAATTATCTTATGGATAACGATCCGGTAAAAATAAAATTATTTCAAGGATTTTCTAGTTTAGTAAATTTACTTGATGATTTTGAAAATCCAGAAGTTGTCAGGGAGTTATTATATGAATATGCTCTAAGAGATAGAGATAAAACTGGGCATGGAGTAAACTCTGTTTTATATGATACTCACGCAGTTATAAAAGAAGTTAACGAAATGTCAGAAGAACAAAAAGCGATTGTTCTTGATAGTTTACTTTCTCTAGCCGAAAATAATACTTATGTAGATTATGATCAAATTGTTCATCAAGATCTCGTCCCTAAAGTTAGATATTCCAGATCTATCGATGAGAAATTTAAGATAATTGATAACTTAGTATTGGCCCAACTGGATGCAGCGTAATCTTTAATAACTAAATTCCTTTTATAATCTCATGGAAGAAATAAATTATGAAAAACTTGGGTTCAAAGCTGGACTTGAAATTCATCAGCAACTTGATACTAAGAAATTGTTTTGTGATTGTCCTTCGATTCTTAGAAATGATACTCCTGATTTTATTGTGAAAAGAAAACTTCATGCGATGGCTGGAGAAACTGGAGAAGTTGATGCCGCTGCAAAACACGAGGCCGAAAAAGAGAAGACTTTTGTCTATCAAGGATATCATGATACGAATTGTTTGATTGAAATAGATGAAGAACCGCCACATCCTATAAATGAGGAAGCATTAATTATTGGAATTCAAATTTCTGAATTACTTAATTGTAAAATTATTCCTATAACACAAATCATGAGAAAGACGGTTGTTGACGGTTCGAATACCTCAGGTTTTCAACGAACAGTTTTGATTGCAAAAGATGGTTACATTGAAACCTCGCAAGGTAAAGTTGGAATTGAATCGGTGTGTTTAGAAGAAGATGCTGCACGGATTGTTGAAAGAGGTGAAAATAGTCATGAAGTCATTTATAGACTTGACAGACTCGGAATTCCTCTAATTGAAATAGCGACGGCGCCAGATATTAAAAATTCTGAATGTGCTAAAGAAGCTGCACTAAAACTTGGGGGGATATTAAGATCTTGTAGAGTTAAACGAGGTCTAGGAACAATTAGACAAGACGTCAACATGTCAGTGCGACACGGAGAACGGATTGAAATAAAAGGATTTCAAGATATAAGGAATATTGAAAAGACGATTGAACACGAGACGCTCAGACAGATAGAACTTGTGAAAAATAAAAAAAGTTCTAGTGAAGTTCGTCAATCGCTTCCCGATTTTTCTACAAAGTTTTTAAGACCTATGCCTGGGAGCGCAAGAATGTATCCGGAAACTGATTTGCCTTTATTAAAAATTTCAAGGGATTTAATTAATGAAGCCAAGAAAACTTTGCCGATCGTTTTAAGCAAAGAGGAAATGGAAGATGAACTTAGAAAAACCGGACTTTCTAAAGAAATGATAAAATTAATCTTAAAAGAGGAAAAAGTCGATGAATTCAAGGAATTGCTTTATAGCGCGAAGGGTCTTTCAAAAAACGCCGACTTGATTGTCAAGATGCTTATCATGTATCGTAAAGAAATTTCTACAAAAGAAAAAATATCTCTGGAAGAAATCGAAAATATTTTGCATGAAGATATCTTAGAAGAAATATTAAAGAGTTTAAGTGAAGAAAAAATAAGCGAGGGGCATATCAAAGAGATCATGACCGATATCGTAAAAGGAAAGGAATTTAGTGAAGCAATAAAAAAAGAAAAAGTGGATCATCATGAGCTCGAAGAAAAGATTCACAATATTATAAAATCTAAACCGGGGTACAATGCGAACGCCTATATGGGACTTGTCATGGCTGATTCGCAGCTTAAAGGAAAGATTGACGGGAAAACGGCGATGGAAGTAATACAAAAGTTATTAAAATAGTTTTTCTTTGTTAATCAATGAAAAAGAGTTATAATTTTATCATAATTATTTTGTATTTGATTTTATCTTTATCATTTGCTTCTTCACATGAACTTGAAGTTGAGCATAAACATATCAATGAAAAAATTTACATAGAAAAACCTTTATTCAAAATCTTTGGAATTGAATTATTTAAAAGAAAAGTTGAAATAAAAGATGACGAGAAAGACAAAGAATCTAGGATTATTTTATTTGGGAAAGAATTTTTTAAAAAGGATGTAAAAGAAACTAAAGAAGAAAAAAATATCAAAAAAGAAACTATCGAAGGATTTTTAGAAATTGAACATTCCGATGATTTTGAAAATAATATATCAGAATATTTTTATTATTTGAGGGATGATAAAGACGAGAGATTTGAAATAAAATTTAATGATGAAGATATTAATGTTGATGAATTAATTTCTGGATCTAAAATTCAATTGACTGGAGAATTAAACGAGAAAACAATTAGTGAGATAAACAAAAATAATTTTAAAATTATTCAGAAATTTGATAATTATGATTCATTAGGTGAGAAAAGATTGCTTGTAGTTCTTGCTAATTTTGATGATATTCCTACAGAAACTATGACTGTTGAAGAAGCTAGGGATTTGGTTTTTAATCAGGCAGATTCTTATTATAGAGAAGTATCTTATGAAAAGACTTGGTTGACTGGAGAAGTTTATCAAAGGTGGATTTCTCTTGGGAATTCAGAGGATTTTTTTTCTAATTCAGGAGGGTATTGTTTAGAACTTACAAATATTCATGATACAGTTGTATCAAAAATCGATTCAGATATTTATTTTCCTGATTATGACGGATTAATTATTATTTTTCCAGTCATATGCCCTACATCCTCTTATGGGACTATAGGCAGTCAGAGTAGTCTTACTAATGATGGAATAGTGAATCTTTCTATAAGTTGGATTCATGGTGGGGGGTATCCTCAAGGAATTAGGACTATTATTCACGAATTAGGTCATAATTATGGATTGTTGCATTCAAACTCAGTAGGATGCGGAGATAATGTTATAGGAAAATTATATACTAATTTTGGTGGCCAATGCAGTCATCACGAATATGGAAATAATTATGATGTTATGGGAAGCGGTGATCAAATGCATTTTAGTGGTTATCAAAAAGATAAATTAAATTGGTTTGATGAAAATAACAAAATAGAAGTTGTTCAAGATGGATATTACTCTTTAGCACCTTTAGAGATTGCATCTTCTAATGTTCAAAGTATTAAAATACCTGTTTATGGTGATGATTCATCTGTGCAAGATTTTATTTATTTAGAATATAGACAACCAATAGGTTCCGATAGAGATTATCTTACTTCTAATTCTTGTGGGAGTAAAATTTGTCCTATACCTTCAAGTAATGGGGTTTTTGTGAATACTGATAAAAGGTATTTATTAGATATGACTCCAAATTATCCACTGAATTCAAGTGTTTGGATTGATGTAGTATTAGCTAATGGAAAAAAGTTTTTAGATAACTATTATGATATTTCTATAGAAGTTGTTAATACTACACCAGAAAAAGCTGATGTTCTAATAGATTTGAAAGAGACACAAACTGATTTAAATTTTGATGGAAGAGTTAATAATCAAGATTTAAACCTTTTAAATAGTTGTTATACTGGAGAAATTATTTCAGAAGAATATATCATGGATGTTAGAGATAATGATAGAATTTTAATTAATGGATTAAATTTAACTTTAACTAAAGTTAGTAGAGATTCAGCGACTTTTTATTATGACGTTTATAAACATGAAGTTTTATCTTTAGTGACTGCACCAATTGACTTTGGAACATTTGATATGATTTTATTTGAAGTTAATGATATTTCAAATTCTGTTCAGTTTTCAGTTGAGTATGTTGTTTATGGTTGGTGTAAGAAAGCTGATTTTGATAATGATAGAGATGTTGATGAAGGAGATAGAAATTATCTTATGTCTGAATACACGCCATTAGAGACTTGTTCATATGGAGAGTCTTCTTATAATATGGGAGATAAATGGACGGCGAAAGATGGATGTAATACTTGTCATTGCTTTGAAAATGGAAGAGTAACCTGTACAAAAATAAATTGTGCTGTTGATAGTAAAAATATTAATTCTGTTGATAATAAAAGTAGGTGATTAGTGCATTTTAGCACCAAAAAAGCTTAAAAATTAGCTAAACTACGACGGTGTTAATGATACGAGGTGTTGCACG
>PFCY01000013.1 GCA_002763085.1 Candidatus Pacearchaeota archaeon CG10_big_fil_rev_8_21_14_0_10_32_14
AAAGGTCAGCTGCGTTTGTCGGATTTCGTTTAATCATACCCCGCAGCTTGCTGCGATTGGGTCAGTTGATTTTAACCAAAAATTAGAGCTAGTTTCACCTTATTATATATTAGATGAATTTCTCGAACATATCAATGAAATAAGTAAAAAATCTAAATTATCAGAAACAGATTTAAAATCATTTATTCTTTTAATATCTACTAAAATTAGGTTTTATGAAGTAGAAGATTATAAAGATTTTGTTAAAGATGCAGATAAAATAACGAAGGATAAGGATGATATAGATTATATTGCTTTAGCCCTCAAATTAAATTGTGATATTTGGAGTGAAGATAAAAAGATGAAAAAACAGGATAAAGTTAATATTCTAACAACTGATGAATTAATAGAATTTTTAGGGAAGAGTTAATACCAAACCAAAAAACCAACAAAAATAATCTTAAGATTTTTTCCCTACACCCCTATTTTTTACCTTACTTTCCAAAAAAATTTAATTACAATTATTATCGACGATAAAAAAAATTTATCTTCTTTTAATTTCGATGTGCTGATGAGTGTGTTAATAAATTTGGGTTTTCACAACTTAAAGGCGAGCTTAAGCGAGGGGAGTGCGGGAAGAAAATTCAGAATTAAAAACGGGGTGAGTGAAAACCCTTTGAGAAATTATTTATTAGACACACTCAAATTTCGAGTAATATTTATATAGTGATTTTTGTTCTAGATTTCATAAAAAGAGAACACAAAAGAATGGTGAAAATTAAGTCGCCTCAAAGACTAATAGTAATTATATTTGCAATCATACTATTTTCTAATTTTACACTTGCTATTGATGATTTATTTTCTATTCAAGGTAATGTTCAGCAGGCAGGAGTAAATCTCGCTTCAGGAAACTTGACGGTAACAATTTACGATGCATTTTCTGGAGGAAATATGATTTACAATACTTCTGGAACTTATAACAACACGATTGTAAACGGAAAATACGATGTAGTGTTGGGTAATTCATCAGTCAACTTAAGTTTAGAATACGGAAAAGTTTACTACATGGAAATATACATAAACAACGAAAAAATAACTTTCCAAGACGGCGCCACCCGACAAATTTTCCAGAGCTCAGTCGGAAATATTTCTTTTGAAGACATAGACTTCTCTTCAAAAATGGTCCTAAATAATCAATCATCATCTTTTGATGCGGGTCAGAACTTGACAACATCAGGAAACGGATGGTTCAAAGGATTGTTCAATTGGGTTGTTAATTCTTCATGGGGTTCATATTTATATTTTAATGGTTCAGATTTATCGTTATCAGATTATGCAAATGCCACATGGACATCAACTTACAATGCAACGTATGCTCCTTTTGCTTATAATCAAACAATAGGAACTTATAATTTATACAATTCAGGTTGGGTTTCAACATTCAATTCAACGTACAATGCAAGTTTAATTTTTAATTACAATCAAACAATAGCTTCGGGTTGGAATAAAACTGGAAACAATTTATTTCCTGGAGATTTAAATGATAAAGTTGGAATTGGGACATCTCTTCCTGGTACAAAACTCCAAGTGGGAAATGGGTCTACGGGTTATTGGGGAGGTCTGTCTTATCCAGCAACGCCAGATATAACTATTACTAGTACATATGAGGGAAATGAAACATCTATAGGATTTTCTAATTATGAAGGTACAAATAATCACAGATTGAAATTATTTATGGATGATGCAAGTGGTAATTATGGATTTTATACTACTTCATCTTCTGGAGGGAAAAATTTTGTTATTGGTACTGGAACAACTGAATATTTTAGAGTAAATAGTTTAGGTGAAGTAGGAATCGGCACAACAACACCAACACAAAAACTCGACGTCAGGGGTGACATAAATATTTCAGGAGAATTATATGTAAACAATATAACTGCAGTAAGTCCTTGGCTTTATAATCAAACAATAGGAACTTATAATTTATACAATTCAGGTTGGGTTTCAACATTTAATTCTTCATATAATGCAAGTTTAATATTTAATTACAATCAAACTTATATCGGAGGAACATACAATGCAACATACAATGCTAGTGAGATATGGTCATATAATGAAACAACAATCTCAAACGCTTACACAAACGCAATGATTCTCGCGAACAATTCAATTTTTATTTCAACTTATAATGAAACCTACGACGCTTTCAACACAAAATTTGTAAATAAATCGGGAGATTACATGACAGGACAATTAGTTATAACTAGTGGAGGATTGAATATTACTGGAGGTACAACAGATTTTTACGGCGGTTGGTTGAACAACGGAGTTTCAGTCGTAGGAGGAAACGTCTTCGCCCAATCTCTTTACGTTTACAATATAACTTCTTTAGGAGTCAACAACCTCGACGTGAACGGAAGCATAGTTCCTAACATAAATTTTAACAACACCTTCGACATAGGAAACGACACAGCCCGTTACAGGAGCGGATATTTTGGAACAGAACTCTACATAAAAAATAATGCGGTGAGCCCGTGGCTTTACAATGAAACAGTAGGAACTTATAATTTATACAACGCAGGTTGGGTTTCAACATACAACGAAACTTACGTCGGTAGTATAAACAATGGTTCTTATTTATCGACGTTCAATGAATCTTACAATACAAGTTTAGTTTGGACTTACAACCAGACTCAATGGAATCGAACATCTACTGCGTTATATCTTGGAGTCCCTACACTAAATGTCGGAGTCGGAATATCAAACCCATCTGCAACACTTCAGGTTAATTCTTCAAGTATAAGTGGAGCATTTTCTGTCCATAATACAACGGGCACATCAATTTTATTTGTAAATGGAAGTAATAATAGAATTGGAATCGGCACGACGAGTCCAATCGAAAAACTTGATATTCAGGGAAATACAAACGTGAGTGGAAATTTAAACGCTTCAAATATTAATGTTATTAATTATTTTAAAATGGGTAATAACTCGTTTTCAGTAATTAATGCAAATAGCTCTTATGTTTTAATTAATACTTCTATTGATTCTCCTAGTTTGAGAGATACTACTTCTGAAGGAGTAATTCTTGCTTTAACATTTAACAATGACTCAATACACCCAACCTATCATAATATGACTTTAGATAGTTCTGGTTTAGGAAATCATGGAAATGTAATAACTGTTCCGTATAATATTTCGGGGGGATTTAATGGAGGCGGTTCTTACGAGTTTAATGGAACGGGGGGTAGTATAAACGGTAATGTAAGTTTTTCAACTGTATCTTTAACGCTTTGGGCAAGAGATAGAACGGGCTCGTCAGGAATTAGGAGATTATTCCAGGTCGATACTGATGAACTTACGGCATATCTTGATCCAACAAATGATGATTTGCAAGTAACTTATAATGCCGGTACTTTATGTGATACAAATTATGTTCCTCCCAAAGATACTTGGAAGTTTTATGCTTTAGTTTTCAATGGATCAACTTTGTTGACATATGTAGATGGGGTTAAAGTTGGAGGGGATACTTGTGTTAAAACTGCATCAACTTTTATTGGAAATTATTTTGTTGGTTCAACTCGTAATCATGCTAATGAGTGGAATGGCTCTATTGATGAAGTTCGGATTTATAATCGACAGATTACATATAATGAAATTCAAAATCTCTTTTATAGGAGAACAGAATATTATCCTTCATATGTTAGTCAAAGGAATTTATTTGTTAATAGTGCAGGAAAGATAGGCATAGGAACAATTTATCCAACACATAAACTCGACGTCAGAGGTGACATAAATGTTTCAGGAGAACTATATGTTAAAAATATAACTGCAGTTAGTCTATGGTTGTATAATCAAACAACAGATGCTTCAAATCTTTATGGAGCTGGATGGAATTCAACTTACAATGAAACTTATGCACCTTTCGCTTACAATCAAACAAGCTGGAATCGAACTTCAACCGGATTGTATTTGGGAGCTCCAAATTTATTTGTCGGAATAGGAACAACAACGCCAACAGCAAATTTAGAAGTTGGAGGAGATATGAACGCATTTTCTGCAGGTACGGGTATGGCTATCTTAGGAACAAAAATGTTTAGATTTGTTTATTCCAATGGAGATGTAAATTATGGGTCATATATTAATTATAATTATTCAGCTGGTTCATTGATGACTCTTGGAACTCGTGATGCAGGAGTTGATACAATGGCTTTGACTATAAAGGGGGGAAATGTGGGAATAGGGACCACAGCACCAAAAACAATGTTAGAAATTTCAAATAATACTGGAGGAAGTTATGTAACTGATTTTATTAAACTTACAAATACTGGAGGTTTTGCTGGTGGTGCCCCTGCTATTGTTTGGAATAATTCTGTAGATGGGCTAAATACAGCAAAGATATATTCGGACCCCGGGGCTTCTTATACTGCCTCAAAACTTTATATCCAAGTAGCAGACTCAAGTAAAGTTCTTCAAACAAGAATGACAATAGATGTGAATGGTATTATTAACACTACATCTGGAACTACAGCAATTTCTTCCGATGGAGATGTAATTTTAACAGGAATAGGGGATAACCTAATAATTGCAGCAGGAGGAGCTAATATTGGTATACCATCTACAACAACACCTTCTAATGGAAAACTGAATGTGAAGTATACTATTGCTACTGGAGGAGCAGTAAATACAGCATACAATTCATTTGGAAGTGGAACGGCAAGTGTGAATATGAATAGTAATCAAGATGTTTTGATTGCAGGAGATTTAGAAGTTGATGGAGGAGCTTATATTAACCGTGCAACTGGCGGTTCAGCAGGAAATTATTGGAGTCAAGGAGATATTGCAGAAAATCTACATACAAAGAATAGTAGAAATAATTCTATATGTGGGAGTAATGCAACATGTTATAAAGAGTCTACCACAGATAATTTAGATTATGAAGATTTAGTTTGTATTGACACAACTTTAACTAAAACAATAAAAAAGTGTGATGAAGCAAATTCAAGATTAGCTGTAGGATTTATATCTAAAACTTATTTACTTAATGTTGGTTCTGACAATGGTTACCCAATCGCCCTTGCGGGTCTAGTTCCTGCAAAGTTAACAAATGAAAACGGAAACATAGTTCCTGGAGATTTACTTGTTTCTTCTTCAAAGCCAGGATATGCAATGAAATCCGAAAATCCAATTGACGGAACAGTTGTTGGAAAAGCATTTGATTTCTGCGATAAAGAAGAATGTCAAGATGTTGCAGTGTTTGTAGCGTTGAGTTAATTATCAATCAACTTTTTTAACAAAACAATAATTTCTTCAAATTTTTCCTTGTTATTTTTTAAAAATTCTAAAGGAATATCTTCCCCATAATAATCAAGTCTATTTCTAAATAAAGACATTTGTGAAATCAAATGTGCTTCCATTTCATAATTTTTATTTTGTTTGTAAAAATAACTAATTAAACATTGATGATTTTTTGAGCGGAGTCCGTTTTTTAATAAATATGCCACTAATAATTCTTTTATCACTTCATAATAATCTTCAACGATAAAATCTGAATTATCTTTTTCAACTTTTTGTTTTCTCGCCCTTTGAAGTCTTTTATTTGCTTTCTTTATAATTGAATCAATTCTTGATTTGTCTACTTCTACAACCCTAATAAATTCTCTCTTGCAATGATCCCAGTCCATTATATCTGTCATTTTTTCAATTTAAAACTTCCATATAATTTAATTCCATTATATAAATTGACTATCAAATCTTCATTTACCTTATTGAGATCGTCTTTTATCATGAGATGAATGGTAAGACCTATTTTTTTCTCGTAATCGCTTAATTTAAGTTCTTTTTTTACAGGACTTTCAATAAAAAGATCTAAATCACTTTGTTTATTATATTCTCCCTTCCTTGCACTCCCATACAAAATTATTAAAGATGGATTTAATTCTTTGGTTAAGTAATCATATAATCCTGTTGAATGAATTTTATTAATTATAAAAAAGGTTTTTAGAAACTTGTAATATGGGGTAATAATTGCTCTGTTTTCTTTGTCAATCAATCCCTCTTTTTTTAATTCATTCAAATATCTTTGAGCAGTCGAACTTGGAATTTTAGATTTTTTTGCAATATCTCTGACGCTAAGACTTACATTTCCTTCTAGAAATAACAATCCTATTATCTTGTCCCATTTATTAAACACTTGTACCATTTTATATACAACTGTACCATTAATGGTTTATAAAACTTTTTATCACTTGCGGGCTTAGTACCAGCTCGTTTAACAAACGAAAACGCCAAACATCTTCTCTAGAGATCTTCTTGTTTCTTCATCAAAACCTTCCTTACGCAATGAGATTAGAAAATCCTCGTTTTCAGTATCGCTCGTTGTTGGAAAAGCATTTGATTTCTGTGATAAAGATTTCGTACTCCGTGTCGCTGATGTTGCAGTATTTGTGGCGTTGAGTTAATTTTTTATCAATTTTAAGTTTTTATCTTTTAATTTTAAAATTCAAATCCTAACACTTTTTTGATATAAGATTCTATTTCAATGAGTTTATCTTTGTTCAATGATACTTGGAGTCCATATGGAGCAGGTTTAGTAATTATCCATTGGAGTTTGATTAGTTCTCTAGCATGATTATTAATATCTTTTCCTAAATGTGAAGGAAATCCTTTCTTTAATGTATCAAAATGAGTATGAACGCCTCCAATAACTTTCTTCCTCCTTAAATGATGCAGGATTGTTGCTTTTATTTTTTCATCTTCTATATCCATTTACATAACAAAAATAGATAATATTTAAATGTTTCTAATATTGTAATATTAAAACATAAATAGAAATATTTAAAAACTCCAAACATGTCCAATAATCATGGATCAAGAATCAATTTTTATTGAAGTGTTTGGAAATAATCCGGTAATGAAAGTTTTAGATTTTCTCATAACTTACCAATCTTATGATTATCCATTAACAGAAATTGCAAAAAACTCCGAAGTGAGTTATTCAACTCTTCAAACTTTTTGGAATAATTTAGAAAAAAATAAAATTGTTATTAAAACAAGAAGAATTGGAAAATCAGATATGTATAAATTAAATACAACTAATCCCGCTGTAAAACAATTAATAAAACTGGATTGGAATTTAATTAAAGGAACAGAACTGGAAAGTGCAATTTAGTGCATTTCTGAAATTTACGTTCTGAGAATTCCCCAATCGCCCTTGCGGGCTTAGTACCAGCTCGTTTAACAAATGAAAACGGAAACATAGTTCCGGGAGATTTACTTGTTTCTTCTTCAAAGCCTTCCTTACGCTATGAAGTCAGAAAATCCTTCGTTCTCCGTATCGCTCGTTGTTGGAAAAGCTTTTGATTTCTGCGATAAAGATTTCGTACTCCGTGTCGCTGATGTTGGAGTGTTTGTAGCGTTGAGTTAAGAATGAGAAAATTATATAAACCATCACGATTCTATTAATTCATGACTAAGATATCAATAAATTTACCAAACGAATTGGAATTCATTGAAAAAATTCCAAATATAGAGTGGACTTTAATAATAGATAAATTAATAAAAGAAAAATTGGACAAGATTGCAAAACTACAAATGATTATCAATAAATCAAACTTGTCTGAAAAAGACGTAGAAGAATTATCTGATAAGATTAATTTAGCTCTATCAAAAAGATATTCTATTTAACATGATGATAGTAGTTGATGTCAATGTTGTAATTTCTTCATTATTAACAAAAGGAGATTCATTTAAGGTCTTCGCAATTAATTTTATGACAAAGAAATTTGATTTTATTGCTCCAGAACTTTTATTATTAGAACTAAACAATCACAAGAAAGAAATCATTTCAAGATCAAAAATTTCAGAAGATGATTTTAACGAGGTAAAAAGTTTCATTATAGAACAGATATCATTCATTCCAAGACAAAATTTTGAAGACTGTTTGGATAATGCAAAAAAGATTCTATCTAATCATCAAAAAGACATTCCCTATTTGGCATTAGCTATGAAAACAAATTGTCCGATTTTTTCTGGTGATAAAATACTAAAGGAATTGTCTCCAATTGACGTCTATAATCCAAAAGAAATGTTGGATAAATTTAATAGATGATAATAAACATAGCAGAATATATAAATATCGTAACTGTCTATTATATATGAAAATTAATTTTGATAAAACAGCAGATGCAGTGCATATAGAATTTTGCGAAGGAAAATTTGATTCTAATAAGAAATTAGATGATTTTACTATCATTGATTTAGATAAAAAGAGAAATATTCTGGGAATAGAATTACTTGAAGTAAGCAAAAGAATTTCTAAAGATTTCTTATCAAATATAAGTGTTACTAATTTAGCTTAGTCTTTATTTTGATTTCTGTGATAAAGATTTCGTACTCCGTGTCGCTGATGTTGCAGTGTTTGTAGCGTTGAGTTAATTTTGAATTAATTTTTTTGTTGTACGAATGATAAATTAAGATTCACAATTATCTGTATTTTTATATCAAACCAAAAACATCTTCTGGTTTAATAATCTTTATTCCTTGATATTCTTTTAACTTCAATAAATGCTTATCATAAGTGATGATGTATTCTGAATTTGATTCTTGTGCACACTCCAAAACGATATTATCATCCGGATCATCTTTAATGATATCCAGTTTTATTGATGGACTTACAAGTGTAGTAATAAATAGAATCTTTTCAATGATATTTTCAACTTCTTCGTTTGAATATTTAAAATCTCTTATCAACACTTCATTAAATTCTTCTATAATCTCTTTTGTTGTAAAAAGTTGAGCGTCGGCTTCAATTAATTTTATTAATAATTTATGCGCAACACTATTTTTCCATTGAGTAGCAGAAATTAGAAAGTTAGTATCCAGGGTAAATTTCATTTTCTTTTTTCTTTTCTTAGTTTATGCACTAAATCTGAGACTTCACTTTCTTTTATTCCTAACTTATTAGATTTGATTTCTCCTTTCATAGCAATTTCTTTTAAATCTCTAATCAATTCTTCTTTTGAAGGTGTTTCTATTTTTTTTAAGATTACACTATCCTTTCCAGCAACGACTGCAAAAATTGTCCCTTCGGATGCATCTATTTCCAATCTAATTCCTTGAGGTATCACAATTTGTCCTTTCGAAGACATTTTTATCATTTCTATTGTCATATTAATTTTCTTCCCTATTCTTACCTTCTTACAATAAGATATGCTTATTTATATATTTTTTGGTTGATAGCGAAATCCTTCAGGTTACCCAATCGCCCTTGCGGGCTTAGTACCAGCTCGTTTAACAAACGAAAACGCCAAACATCTTCTCTAGAGATCTTCTTGTTTCTTCATCAAAACCTTCCTTACGCAATGAAATCAGATAATCCTTCGTTCTCAGTGTCGCTCGTGTTTGTGGCGTTGAATTAATTTTGAATTAATTTTTTTAATTTTGGAACGATGCTTACCATAAACCCTAAAACCTTTTTAGCATAATCTTCATCTAAAATTTTTCCGTAATACTTTGTTCCATTCCTAAAATATCTAAGTTCATCCATAAAAACAATATCCATTTGGGAAAAATTCAATTTTGAAAGATAGGATACTTCAGCTTCATGTGAATTTCCCGCATTATATCCATCAGTAAACATTTTTGCTCTTATTAACTCCATGATAATATCGTAACTCGAATCAACAATAAAATTATAATTCATTTTATTTTTAGGGATTAATTTTAATGAGGTTTGAAGAAATTCTTTCTTTTCATCTGATTCTTTTATTAAAGATAAAGATCTAAATTTGTTGGGGGATTGTTTCTTGATTATGCCGATTTTTAAATATTCTTCAAACGTTTTTATTGCCATAATTCAATACTTCCCCTAATAACAATACCATTTAAGATATTATTTAATAGATGTGCATTGATACTCTTAAAATCTTTATAGAAATTTATAATTATTTTTCTTTCTAATAATTTTTCAAAATTTGCTAAGTCCAATATTTTTTCTTTAGTACCAATAATTGCTATATCTATATCGGATAAAATAGTATCTTCTCCATGAGAATATGACCCAAATAAGATTATTGTAGAACCTGGAAACAGATCATATAAATAATAAACAAAATCTGAATCATAAATTTGTTTTAGATTATCCACCCTTTTGAGACCGATTACCTTTTGATTATCTCTATTTAATTCTATTGAAAGTCTTCCAGATAATTTATCCTTCCTCACTGTAATCAAATCCAATTTTTCTAATTTGGGTAAAGATTTTGATATCGCTGGCTGTGAAACACTTACTAGATTAGATAAATTCCTTGCATTTAATGTAGTCCCTGCTTTTTTGTTTAATGTCCTTAATATTTCTTGTTCAAGTAATGTTAACTTTAGTTTACTTATATTAACCATAGTTAACATATATTAACTTAAGTTTATAAAACTTTTTATCACTTGCAGGTTTAGTCCCAGCTCGTTTAACAAACGAAAATGGAAATATAGTTCCGGGAGATTTACTTGTATCTTCTTCAAAACCTTCCTTACGCAATGAAATCAGAAAATCCTTCGTTCTTAGTGTCGCACGTTGTCGGAAAAGCGTTTGACTTTTGCGATAAAGACCGTGTACTCCGTGTCGCAGGTGTTGCAGTGTTTGTAGCTTTGAGTTAAAAAGCAAGTTTTATATAATTCTTTAATTTGATTTAAATATGGATAAAAAAGAACTAATTAAAGAATTTTTTGAAAAAATAAAAGATAGTGCTGACTATAATAAAATTCAATTTATTATCCTCTTTGGAAGTTATTCACAAAACAAACAGACAAAATTCTCAGATATTGACATTGCAATTTACTTTAAAGGAAATAAAAAAGAGAGATTTGATTTTAGACTAAAATTATTGACCGGATTAAAAGATAAATACGATGTCCATATATTTCAGGATTTACCTCTTCCTCTAAGAATTTCTGTATTAAAAGGAGAATTAATTTATTTCAAAGACATGGACTTTGTTTATGAGACAGCTTATCAAACAATAAGGGCATATGATGACATAAAGGGATATTATCTCGAATATATAAATCTAAAAAAGAATTTATCATGAAAAGAAAAAAAGAGTTAAGAAAACAAATCATAGAATCAAAGTGCGAAAAAATAATTGATAATCTTGAATATATTGAAGAAACTTTACCTGATTCTTACGAACAATTTTCAAAATCTAGAATGTTAAAAGATTCTATATACAAAGAAATAGAGTTTTCTATTGAACTTGTTCTTGATATTTGCTCTATAATTAACATGGATCTCAGGCTTGGAGTTCCAGATGTTGAAGATAACATACTTGATAATTTAGAAAAGAATAAAATCTTATCTCAAAAATCTATAAATCTAATAAGAGAAATGAAAAAGTTTCGAAATATACTCGTTCATAAATATGGGGAAATTGATGACTCTATTGCATATGAATCAATTAAAGAAGGAATCAAGGATTTTGAATATATTCTTAAAAAAATTGAGAATCTTTTAAAATAAAAACCGATATAACCATAATATAATCCTTATAAATTATTTTCTTTTTCTAAACCAATCTTAGTATAAATTACACATTCCAAATCTTCAAAGTAATCATTAAGAGTTCTTAGAATCCATTTCTCTCTGATTTTTTGAGGTAATTTTTTCGAATCTTCAATTAACTTTAGAAAATGTAGCTTTTTGACTAACTCCTATTTTTCTAAATAATCAGCCTCAAGCCACTCTTTCCAAAATGGAATTTCAAAGTCCGAATCTTCCTTATAAATTAATTCATTTTTCATGAATAGAAATATGAAAGTTTATTTTTATTAATTTTTTTAATTTTAAAAAACAGAATAGAAATGTTTAAATAGTATAATTATATTGTTTATACATGATAGAAATAAAAACTAACTTAAGAAAATGGGGAAATTCATTCGGAGTAATTGTCCCTCAAAAAGACCTTGAATCTACAAACATCAAAGAAGGAGATGAAGTAATAATTCTTGTTAGAACCTGCAAAGACAATGTACTAAAAGAAATGTTTGGAACACATAAATTTTCAAAATCAACCAAACAATTAATGAAAGAAATGGACAAAGAATTGTACAATGACTGAATATTTATACGACACATATGCAATAATGGAAATTATTGGGGGTAATAAAAATTACAATGACTATTTAGGTGCAAGAGTTATCATAAATAATTTTATTTTTGCTGAACTTTGTTTTAATCTATTTAAAGTTAAATATCCCGATGCTGAAATTTTTCTTAATAAATGCAAAGAATTTATAGTTAGCATTAAACCAGAGGTCATAAAAAATGCAATGAAATTCAGACAGGATAATAAAAAAAAGAACCTTTCAATGACCGATGCTATTTCTTATTTTCAATCTAAAGAATTAGGAATAAAATTCCTAACAGGAGATAAAGAATTTGAACATCTTGATAATGTTGAATTTGTGAAATGAATTATTCTAATATTTTTCATTTTTTCACCACCACTACCATATTATTCAGTAAAAGGCTCTGTTAAAAAATCCCTGAGTAACGTTTAATCTACTCAGTAACATATAAGTAGTTGACTTAGTCTAATATGCAATTAAGTAACATAAAGTTTATATACTTAGTATCATTAAGATAGTCATGAAAATAGAAAGTCATTTAGAGAATTTGAAAGAAAGTTTAATTGAAATTGAAGATGCTATTACAAAGGGTCTTGAAGAAAAACAAAGGTCATTAGGTTTTCACACCTCTGCCGCAGCAATAGACATGCTTGAGATACTTCTTCATGAAAAGAATCTAATTGATTATGGATTTGTCATAAAACATGAATGGTTTAATTCAAAAAAAAGAATTAAAGAAAAATTTTCTTTTGAATTCCCTCATAAAAATGAAATAATAAATTTAATTTCTAAAATAGAGGCGGTTAGAAATACCTTATGTTATGGTAAAAGACAGGATAAAGAGGTTTTAAGAGATTTAATCGATAATTTTAATAAATTGAAATCAATATTTATGGAGGTCTCAAAATATGGATAATAAGTTAATTGCATATTCCCAAGATTTTGCTTCATTTGTAATTCAAAAAATAAAATCGGCTGATAAAATAAATCAGATCATATTGTATGGATCCGTTTCAAAAGGAGAAGAAAGTAACAATAGCGATATAGATTTGTTTTTTGATGTTAAAGACCAGAAAATCGAAAATGAAATATTAGGATTACAAGAAAGGTATTATGATAGTGTTAAAGTAAAAAATTACTGGAAATTATTCAATATAAAAAATGAACTACATTGTACCATCGGGAAACTAGATGAATGGTCGGATTTGAAAGAGAGCATAAAGTCTCATGGAATAGTATTATATGGAAAATATAATGTAAAAACAAGTGGAGAACCCTTTGTTCTATATTCAGTAACTCATGGGAATGTAAGAACAAAAAATATTTCTCTTTGGAGAAAACTATATGGTTATTCTCAGAAAGTCGGAAAGAAAAATTATATCTCAAAAGGTCTTGTTGAAGATTGTGAAGGAGAAAAGTTAGCCAGAGGAGTTTTTATGGTTCCTAGTGAGTATTCGTATACAATCTCTTCTTACCTCGGAAAGAATAAAATAAAATTCGTTAAAAAACATTTCTATATTGAAAAACAATAATACTCTAATTTTTTCACCACCACTATCTAGTTAAATTTCCGATGCGAAAAGTTTAAATAATGTTTTTTTCTGTAAACCTAATGGATTTAAGTGATAGATTATATGATTCTATAAAACGAGTTGGAAAATCAGCAGGAAAATACGCAACAATTGGAGCATTAGCTCTTGGAGCATCATTATATTCTTCTCCAGCTCGAGCAGTAACTCTAGATTCAGATTTAGACGGACTTGCAGACGCTTATGAAGTTTCAATAGGAACAGCAACTGATGATAACGATTTTGATGACGATGGATTTTATGATGGAATTGAAGATGCTAATCGAAGTCTAAACGGAGACCCAATTGATTCAAATAATCCATTTTACTCATCTAACAATGTTATTTATGACTTCACAAAGGTTAAAGAATCAGTAAATCAAAATGATACAAATCACAGATTAATGCCTGTTTTTAGTCCAGTTGATGGTTTAAGTTTTGGATATGTAGTTGCAGCATCTCCAGGATATACAAACCCAAGAATTGCTATCGCAAATGTTGGAGATGTAAGTTCAGAAACATTTATTACACTAGAAGGAGATTTACCAACTCCTTTTAATTTTCATCAATTAACATACAACTCTGATGGAAGCACTATTCTTTATGACGATGGAAAAGATATATTCGAAGCATTGGTAAATGGAGGGGGAATTGCTCAAAAAACAATCATGGATTCAACTTCTTCAGTATATAATCCAGAAGTTGTAAAAATAAATGGATTAGATTATATTGTTTCTGGTTTTACAGATTCTGATACAAAATCTCTTGTGGGATGGTTATATACTTCATCTCCAATTAATGAAAACGAGGTTATAACAGTAGTAAATTTAGATGATAATTTTTTAGGACAGGAAAATTTTCCTCGAGTTTCTAACAATGGAGATACGTTCAGCTATAATGTTAGAGATAAGTTTAATTCTCAAGTATCCAAGAATTATGTTGCCAAAGGGTTAACAAATATTTTAGAAGAGGTCACTTCTCCAATTTTGTTGACTGATTCATCTGAACCAAGAAATAATCTTTCTAGCTTTTATAATGGAAATAATATGACCGGAAATATAGGAATGATTGGAAATTTTTTATTACAAATGGGGGATAAATTAAATAATTATGATACCTTACTTCCAGGCGATTTTTCTTCTAGTGATTTTGAAGTGTATGCTTCAGGAATAAATAATTTATTAGATGATATAAATCGAATAACTCCTTCAAATATCTCAGTCATTCCCTTCCCAGGCAATCAACCATTCGCATCTCTAGATAAAAACGGAACAAAATTGATAATGTGTTCTGATTTTAATCCTTATCTTCCATATAAAAAAGAATTCTCACTTCTCAACATGAGTTTAGGGACTAATGTAAGTTTTATTGGCAATGATGGAAATGTTGGTTCAACTATAAATGTAATTGACCCATCAGGAACAAAGTTAACTTTTATTGGGGGAGATACAATTAGTTTCCCAGTGGGAGAACCAAACCGTATAAAAGTCTCGACACCTCAAATTCAAAATGCAACGACGAATGAAACAATAAGAGTCAGAAGAGTATTTGAACCAACCGGAACAACATTCACTGCCGGAGCAAAAAGACTTTTAGGGAATAAATCTAATATTGGAGTAAAAATAACTTATACATATCGAGATGAAGACATAGTCGGACTTAACGAAAACACTTTAAAGATTTCATATTATGATGCGTCAATAGGAAGCGCCTCAACGATTGAAACGCTAGTTGATCCAGTAAATAACACTCTTGAAGGATATATCTCACATTTCTCAGAAACAGCAATCAAAGGAACTCCTCTTCCGGGTCCTTCAGCAGTTGAAAACTGGAATCTTTACGAGTGATTGATTATTTTTTAATATTTAAGAGAATTAATTTCAAACTTATTTTCTTGTAAGATAATTAACTTTCCTTTAATCTCATCAAGTTGTATTTTCTTGAGTAAATTAGAAAACTCTTTTATTAAAACATCAATACTTCTTTGAGGAACTCTAAGCCAGATTACAGAAAAGATATCTTCTTTTGCAAAATGAGAAAAATCTTCATCATTTGTTACAAATATTCTTTGTTCTACTTTTGAGAATTCTGCCAATTTTCCATTAGAAAGCCCTTTTGGTTTGAGTAAAACATCAACACCATTTTTCTTAAGATATCTTTCAAGTCTTTTATCAACATTTTCATCAAAAAGAAACTTGATTTTATGATTGAATGTTAACAACATTCTCTCTACCTCTTGCTACATCAACTGAATACTGAAAAGCAGCTCTAATGTGTTTCTTATTTAATGAAGGAAATGCTTCAACTATTTCTTCAATCAAAGCTCCATCCCTAAGCATCTCTAAAACCTGCCAGACCATTACTCTTGTTCCCTTAAAGGTAGGTTTTCCATGACAAATTTCACTATCTGCTATAATATATTCATTTATTTCTATTCTCATAAATTAACTATAGTATTAAACTATATAAATATTTCCGCCTTATAATTTTGTGTGACCCGGTGACATATGTCACCACCTAAAATAATTTAGAGAAATCAAAATAAATTTGGCTTGGAGTCTTCTTTTCTAAACTGGTATGGGGTCTAAAATGATTATACCTCATCCTAAATAACTCTGAATCTTTGTTGCAGAATACAAACTCGTTATCAAGAGTTTGAAAGAATCTCTCAATCTTCCCTGAAGTTGTTGGACTATGAATCGCTGTTCTAATGTGTTTAATACCTCGACGATTTAATGCTCTATCAAACTTTGAGTGTTTACTCTTTAATCCGAAAATATTTCCATTATCTGTCAATATCTCTCTAGGTTTTCCATGAATCTTGAATAGCGTGTCAAGTATTTGAATGATGATATTTGTTGATACTCTATTGAGTGCAAATATTCCTAAACAATATCTTGAGCAATCATCGACCACAGCAAAGCAATATTTACCCTCAATCTTTTGATCTGAAGTATCCATTTGCCATAAAGAATTCGGATGATCTCTTTGCCAACGAATATATTTTATTCTTTTTCTTCTGTTCGGATTTAATCTTGTTAGGTTATGTTTATTCAAGATTTTGTTGACTGACACGTGCCCAATTTCAACAAAGTCTTCTATTTTTCGTTCTCCCCAACCAGTTTTCTTTCTTAAAGAAATAACTTTTTCTTCAATTTCAGGAGTAATTTTGTAATGAATCGTCCTCGGTCTTTTAGAATTATCTCGTAAATTCCAATCACCATTTTTTAATCTTTTATTCCATCTTTGTAATGTTCTTGTTGAAGTTTCATAACTGAATTGAGCGAGAAGTATCTTTTTACATTGACGATATGAATGTCCTTTGATTCTTAACTTAAAAAATTCTTTTCTTATCTCTTCTTTTTTCATGAAGAGAAGGTCAATTTAATAGCAATGTGTATTTAGGTGATTGATAACATATGTCCTACGACATATGTCTGTAGGCTACACACTAATTATCCCTTCCCAGGCAATCAACCATTCGCATCTCTAGATAAAAACGGAACTAAACTTTTAATGTCATCGGATTTTAATCCTTATCTTCCGTATAAAAAAGAATTCTCACTTCTCGACATGAGTTTAGGGACTAATGTTAAAGTTAATGATGGTGTTATTACTGGAGGAGATTTGAATGTAATTGATCCATCAGGAACAAAACTTACTCTTATTCAAGGAGACATTATTAGTTATCCACTTAGCGCTCCTGAAAGAATAAAAGTCTCGACACCCCAAATTCAAAATGCAACAACAGATGGAACAATAAGAGTCATAAGAACATTTGAGCCGACCGGAACAACATTCACCGCCGGAGCAAAAAGACTTTTAGGAAATAAGTCTAATAACGGAGTAAAAATAACTTATACATACAGAGATGAAGACATAGTTGACCTTGACGAAAACACTTTAAAAATCTCATATTATGATTCAACAATAGGAAGCGCCTCGACAATTGAAACGCTAGTTGATCCAGCAAATAACACTCTTGAAGGATACATCTCACATTTCTCAGAAACAGCTATCAAAGGAACTCCTCTTCCAGGTCCTTCAGCTCTAGAAAACTGGAATCTTTACGAGTGATTGATTATTTTAAACTTTCTCTTAAACTTTTAAGTCGCTTAAGATATTCTTCATATGCTTTATCATGTTTTCCAACGGTAAGAAACCAAATCTCATCACTTCTTATATAGTATACCAATCTAATATTTCTCGTAATTTCCTCTCTATAACAATTTTCTCCACCACTCAGATGTTTTAATCTCAAAGGATTCTGTTTAATTTTTTGTTTTTTCTTATAAAATATATCTAAATGAGTTTTATCCAACCTATCTAAATCTTTTAAGAAATCGGGATGAAATTTTATTGTCCATTCACTCAACTTGAACTCCCCTCTTTTTAAGATAAGCATCAAGTTCATCTTCAGAGGAATCAATTGTTAGATTATTATTAATTTCTTTAATTCTATTCTTTACGATATCATCTTGATTGAGAAATGAAGCGACATCTTTAATTAAAATTTCAAAATCTCCCAAAACCTTCTCAAACTTATCTTTAGAAACTATTAATGTATCCATAAATTCGAATATGCTCTCTAATTTAAATATTTATCTATCTTATCAAGTTGAAGTAGTTTTATAAAATTAGTTCGTTTGGAGGCGAAACAATCTCATTTCCCATCGGCGAGCCAGTAAGAATAAAAGTCTCAACCCCCCAAATTCAAAATGCAACAACGGATGGAACTATAAAAAATATAAGAACATTTGAGCCGACCGGAACAACATTCACCGCCGGAGCAAAAAGACTTTTAGGAAATAAGTCTAATAACGGAGTAAAAATAACTTATACATATAGAGATGAAGATATAGCCGGACTTGACGAAAACACTTTAAAAATCTCATATTATGATTCAACAATAGGAAGCGCCTCGACAATTGAAACTCTAGTTGATCCAGCAAATAACACTCTTGAAGGATACATCTCACATTTCTCAGAAACAGCGATTAAAGGAACTCCTCTTCCAGGTCCTTCAGCTCTAGAAAACTGGAATCTTTACGAGTGATTGATTATTTTTTAATATTTATGTCCAAAAACGATTTTCTCCAGATATAATTCATTTGAACTCTGATTATATGAAAAAACCACTCTTAATTTATCAATCCATATTCTACAGCTATCTTTCAAATCGTAATGAAGATGTTTATATCTTAAAGGATTTTCAGCAACTTCCTCCATCTTCTTCTTTATCCTCTTTTGTAAATTAACTTCAACTTTATTAAAATCTTTTTCGAATTCTTTTGTAAGTTTTATTTCATAAGTCATTCCAATCAGAAAAATCTCTTTTATTCACTTGTTCTTTAGACTTTTTATATGAAATCATAAATTCTTTATCCTCAGATAATTCTATAGATTCTATAATAGCATCAAATTCATCCTTAAGTCTTATTAAATCATTTAATGCGCTTTTTTTTATATTTAATGTTTCTTCCATTCAATATCCAAACACCATGAATTTATATACCTTTCTCATAGAATTTGACAAATAACACTCTTGAAGGATACATCTCACATTTCTCAGAAACAGCTATCAAAGGAACTCCTCTTCCAGGTCCCTCAGCAGTAGAACACTGGAATCTTTACGAGTGATTGGCTTCATCCCATATTACAAAAATTAATTTATTTATAATAGAGATTTTGTTTGGTATTAGGGCGAGAGTTTGCATTTTGTCAAATTGTCTAATCAATTCAAAATGTGGGCTCGAGTTGGGACTCGATTTGGGCGAGCAACTTCGTGTTAAGGGGTAAGCTCTTGGTTGGTGGTCGAAGTTGTGTGTTTGGCAAGTAAATTACAAACAAAATCTCACAAAAAAATTTAATTTGGGATGAAGCCCGAGTGATTGATTATTTTTTAATCAATCAAAAAATGAAAATTCTTTGTCGAGTGAAGTTTTGACGCTCGAAGATTATGTGATTGAAAAGAAATGAAGAATTAATAACTTTCGATTTCTAAATCTTTAATTCTTGAAAAATGTTTAACATTTTTTGTTAATATCTTTTCATTATGGATCAATGCGATACCCGCAATCATTGAATCTTCTGGATCAATCTCAATTCCATTTTTTATCAAATCGGAATGAATTTTCCCCCCTTTTTTTGAAGAATTAAAATCAAAATCAATTATTTCTATATTGTCAAAAAATCTATTTATTTTTTCCTTCTCATCCTTTCTTGCGTATTCTCCACCTTGTAAAACTTCGAAAGAATTAATTGTAGTTGTTTTTATAATTTCATTCTTTCCAATATCCTTTGATTTATTTAAAGCTCTTTCGTCCCCTTTTAATAAATCTATAATAAAACTCGAATCAAGAATCATTTGTCTGTCTCATTAATTTATTTATCCGATTCGAAGATTTAATTCTACTCTTTCTAATTTCATCCTCAATTTTTTTTGCAGAATCTTTGGAGAGTACGCCAGAAAAGTCCGATAGATTTATCTTCTTAGCTACAACTCTTTCTATCGTCTCTGAAAAACTTTCATTTTCCTTTTTCATATTTTTAAGTAAATGATATGAACTTTCAGTTATTGTTATTGTTTTAGTGACCATACAAGTAAACATACACATACTTGTATTTAAACTTTTTGGTTTATGCTACACAACCAGCCCACACGTATAAAAATCTCAACTCCGCAAATCCCCATCGATTCTGTTGACCCCACTCTTCGAAATGCACGAGAATTCAGTCCAAGCGGAACAACGTTAAAGTCTGCAAAAAGCCATCTTAGTGGAGACAAAACGGTTAATGGGAAAAAGATAACTCAACATTTTAGAGACCAAGACGTTATCGGTTATGATGAAAACATACTTCAGATATCTTATTATGATCCGGTCATACACTCTGCTACGCCACTTGTAACAACTGTCGATACTGTAAATAACACTCTTGAAGGATACATCTCACATTTCTCAGAAACAGCTATTAAAGGAACTCCTCTTCCAGGTCCTTCAGCAGTAGAAAACTGGAATCTTTACGAGTGATTGATTATTTTTCTAAATCTCTTTTAATTACTAAAATTTGTTTCTTTAATGTCGGAAGATTGTCTCTCACAATTTCCCATATAGTATCATTATCGACATTAAAATAAGCATGAATCAAAACATCTCTTGTTCCAGCAATCTTTTTCCATTCTACATTTAGATATATATTTTTTAAATAATCTGAAATATTTTTTGTAGCTTCACCTATAACCTCAATTCTTCTTATGACTAATTCTCTCAAATCTTCATTATCATTAAATTGTTCATAAGAAACGCCTTTCATAACTCTTTGTATTTTCTCTATAGAATCAAGTATATGCTTAATATATGGCAAATCTTTTTTAACCATTCTTACCTCATAAAATCTCAACTTCGTTCTTCAAAATACTATCTTTCAAATAAGGGTGAATGGATTTGTAAGTCATCAAATCAACTTTTATCTTCAAGATATCTTCTAATTCAAGTTTCAATCCAACTAAGTCAAGTAAACTAAATTTCCTATCTTTTTCCACTTCAATCAGAATATCTATATCACTATCTTTTTTATTTTCTCCCTTAGCATAACTTCCAAAAATTCCAGCTCTGACTATCCCATGTTTTTTTAAAATTTTTTGAATTTTTGACTTAATTTCATTCAAATTAGCCTGTTTCTTCTTCATTCAATTAATAAAATCATCAACTATTTAAAATATTCTACTCCGCATCATGCCTCAACGATTGAAACGCTTGTTGATCCTGCTCTACTAAACCGAGTTAATGTTACTTTTGTACCTTTGTAATGGTGTTGAGTAGTTTATTCCTTGATGAAGTCTCTCTTCATTATAAAACTTTACAAATGAATCGAGTGTATCTTCGCCTTCTTTGAACTCTTGTTTATATGTTCCAAACCACCTTTCTATTTTGCCGTTGGTTTGTGGATGATGGATTCTTCCTAAAATGTGCCTGATTCCATTATGTTCACAAAAAGCGGTGAACAATCCTTTCTCACCTCTTGCGGGAGTAAATTGAGTTCCATTATCTGTTAAGATTGCATCAGGTATTCCATACTTTTTAATTGCTAAGGCAAACGCAAGGATTGTATTCTCCGTCGAGGCATTATTGAAATATTCTGCATGAACAATAAATCGTGAGTGATCATCAATGAATGCA
>PFCY01000083.1 GCA_002763085.1 Candidatus Pacearchaeota archaeon CG10_big_fil_rev_8_21_14_0_10_32_14
CCTTATTATCCTCAAGATAAAGGTAAAGTCGAAAGGACGATCAGAAATTTAGCCGAAGAATTTGTCAATCTATTATCCAAATTTAAACATTGGATTTATGGGAAGATAGAAGAGTGGAGAGTCTGGTTTAATAAAGAAAGATTCCATAGGGGAATCAAAGATTATCCAAGTAATCTTTATGTTAAGTTATAAAGTGGACTTAACATGGAGAGAAAAATTTAAATTAATGTTCTCCAGTAGAGTATAGTGAAAAAGAGAAAAAGAGCTAAATTGAATGTTATTGAAATGCCACTTAAAATGAATTGGGGAACTCAAAAATTAGAGCCAGACTTGGAAGAATTGAGAAATCAACATCCAGAAATCAAAGTAAAAGAAGTTTATCCCCGAATGATATTTAATAAAAAATTCGTGGTTTGGTATTTTATTATCTTAATTTTATTTCTGATTATAACCTGGACTATTTATCTCATTTTATCTTAAAAAAATACTAATCATAAGTAAAATCATAGCTAGGATAATTTCTATCATCCCTAGCCGTCTCATGTCTTTTCTCGTGTGAAGCAAAGACTCAATCGTCTTTTTTGTCCAAAAAGGAAATGAGAGTATCACAAGAGCTTCTATGAGTGCGATAAATCCAATCGTGAAAGAAATTGTGCCGTAGTCTAACATTATTTACTTAAGTTATTTCGATTTTTAATTATATCTAAATGGATTCTGTTATTCCTCAAATAAAACGGAATTGTTTTTATTATGCTTTATTTATACAGCTCCGCTGTTTTGGAGGTTCGTATAATGAAGTTCCGCATGCGTTTAAATCTTGACAAGTTCTGTTTTGAAAACTTAGACTGCAAGCGCCCCAATCATCACAATTCCATCTCTCGTTGCATTTTTTCAATTTGTCTTTGAATATGCCTTTTGATTTTGCGAATAATTTTATTTCATCAAAGTAAATAACTAATAATAGAATTAAACATACTACCATAATTAAAAATAGAATGAGATAAAATTTTCCAAAATAATATTTTCTTAAACCTCTTGGGGGGTAGTAAGTTTTCATCGGCCTCTTAATATAAACTATAAATAAATTGTTCTTTAAAAATTCCACGTTTTAGGGTGTTCATCTAAAATAAAATTATATCTATTAATAAACTCTTGGATATGTGGTGGAAAATAATTAGTATGTTCTATCCCTAATCTTAATTATAAATCTCGATCGCTAGTAGTTCTTGTAAACCCAATAGCTGTGCGATAAAGAGTTGAAAGATTATATTGAGTATTTGTATGGATAAGAAATCCAGTTTTACCTACAATAATTAATCTATCTATATCGTCTTCAGTTAGCAAATCTTCAATGAGCAATTTAGACGCAGAGTTTCCATCACTTACTCCTCTTTCATTAAAATCTTTCAAAATCTCCTTGTATGCTTGTAATGAAATATCCTTGGATTTTCCTTTGCCTACTTTCTTAAAATAACTCTCTTGAATTCCTATACTATTGTTTATTTAGTAACTATATAAAAATTTAGATATAAGATTATTTTCACATTCCCCAATTCACATTCGCCTTTCGTTTTATCTCGGCAATCTCTTGGAGAGTCTTTATTTCGTTTTGCGTGAGTAAATCTTTATTTTGTTTGAATTTTTTGAATTGAGATGAAGAAATATCCGAATATAAAACATCAACTTCTGCAAGACGTCTGTCAAAATTAATTCCGGGTAATGAAATAGCAACTTCTTTACCTTCTCCAACTTCCTCGAATGACTTCTTATCTTCTTCAATATGTTTAATTCTTGCAACTTTATCATCAGTTTTATCTATTAATTGAGTTCCAGATTTCAATTTACCTGCTTCAACTCTCACTCCGAAAATTGCCGGATTAGAATTTCTGAAAACGTATTTGTGAAGAATAGATACCTTACAAATAGTTGAAAGTTCCATTAATCTTTTTCTTTCAATATCTGCGTTTTTTTCACCTCTCCATTTTTCAAGATTTTCAATCAATTTGTAAATTACATCGTCAGTCATAACTTTTATTTTTTTTTCTGATTTCAGCAATTCTTGAGCATCATCATCAATTGAGACATTGAAACCTACGACGACAGAATCTATTTCGCTGAGTTCTAGATTTGCTTTTGCAGAGATTATGTCCGTTTTATTTATGTTTCCAATTTTAGCTTTTACGACTTGAATATTACTTTGTTTTAATAAAACTAAAAGTGCTTCGAGACTTCCGAGCGAATCGGCTTTTGCTATAACGCCCTGTTTACTTAAAAAAGAAGAAATATTTTCGGATAATTCTTTTTTGAAAATCTGTTCTATTTCTTTTTTGTTATTTTTGTAAATCATGAAGGGCATTCCAGGTAAAATTTCCGATTTATCTATGAATTGTATCCTTAAGCCAGTCGAAGCCGTAACTTTATCTGTTGGGCTAAATTTTGCACATAGCGGTTGAATTTCTTCAAGAACTCTTATCTTAGTTATAATAATCTCACCATCAAGATTTGAAATAGCAATTTCATCTGATTTTGATAATTCTCCGTCGTAGAGAATTGATTCTGCATAGCTTTGAGACTTATCTTTTTTAACTTCTAGAATTATCCCTTTTGGATCTTCGTTTAATTTTAATTTATCAGCAAGATATTTTTGTGACATTCCGCAAAGCATCATGATTAATTCTTGAATGCCCTCTAGTGTTTTTGCTGAACAAGGAACGAGCGCGACTTTTTTTGTGAAATCTGTAATGTTATAATATAAATCTGTTTCGAATCCATGACTGTGGAGCGCGCCTTGAAGTGTAAATAATTTTTCATCGAAATCTTGCCGAGCGTTTAGTGATTGTGATTCTATATTTTTCATTAATTCTTCGCTTTGTTTTCGCCATCCATTGATACGATCAATTTTATTTAATGCAATCAAAAAAGGAGTTTTATTGTGCTTCAGAATCTGGATAACTTCTGCGGTTTGAGGTTTAATCCCTTCATTTATATCAATCACCAAGACAGCTAAATCAGCTAAACTTCCGCCTCGTTTTCGTAGGTTTGTGAATGCGGCGTGGCCGGGGGTATCAATGAGTAAAAATCCCGGAATATTTAATTTAATTCCGGATTTTTCTATTAAAGGGCAGGCTTGTTTGACTTGTTCAGCTGGATAAAGCGTAAAAGAAATTTTTTGGGTTATTCCGCCGGCCTCTTCATCTGTAACGCAAGTTTTTCTTAGACTATCAAGTAAGGATGTTTTACCGTGATCTACATGACCTACAACGGTTACTATGGGTTGGCGAATTTTTTGTTCTGAACTCATAGATTATACAGAATGGATTTATTTTTAAAGCTTGAGATTATCTCCCATTATGGTTTTAAGATCAATTGCTTCAAGTCATAAAGTCGAAAAATCAAAAGAGTCAAAGAAGGACATTCCCGCAATTATTTCTTATAATGGTCAAAATTATAGAATACCTATGACTCGACTTCGAAATCTTGGATTAAATTATTGGGAAGAAGTAAGGCAATATTGTATTGAAAGAGGTTTAGATCCTATGCCTGATTTTGATCAACAATGTTTATTTTGTGATAATAATTCAAATAGTATTCAAGCCTTTTATTCTGGTGACGCAGAAACAGATAAAGAAGGGAATAGACGTCCAGGATTAGACTGTAGATATGTAACAAGTTTAGAGTTTAGACTCGCTTCTTCATACGAAAATAAAGAAACTGGTCAAACAATTATGGCAGTTATGGATGATTGCGTTTTTTTTGAAGGGCTTGTAAAAGTTTTGTGTGAGCATGGCGCTTTGGATCAATACAAAATAGAAGATACTTCTTTTCCCTACAGATTAATCGGTGACTTTGAGATTGGAATGGCGGATCCAAAAGAATACGAAATAAAACCTCCCCTAATTTTAAAAAAAGCATCATCATTCATGAAAGTTTCTTGGAGAAGTTTTTGGGATTATTTGAACGCTCCCTTCTTTATTAGATTGAGATAAATCCTTTTGTTGATAGTTAAGTATAAATATTTCATCGTCTTCTTTATTTTATGGTAGATTTTGATTATACCGTTTCATATATATTAAGAGAAGAAAGTGTCGGTGAAGCTATGCCCCGAAGGAAGTTTAATGAACATGTTGAAGATACATTGAGAAAGGCGAGACTGCTTGATGAAAAAAAAGGGACTGATTTCGGAGATTATAAAAAATATCTTCTCCAAGAAGGAGTGAGAGCTTTTCATGAAACCGACGAACATAATCCCCGTCTGACAATTTATCGTTCTAAAAAATCAGCAGAAACGTATACTCCTGAAAGAAGATTACGATTCATTAATACAGACACATTTCACAGGATTGAAAATTTTTTAAAAAGGATGTATGGAACTTTTGAGAATGTTCCTCTTAGTGACTTTGGACCTTATTTGAGATGGGATAATATTGGTCATGCATCAAGATGTATCATAGAACATAACATCAATAGATTGACGATTTATGGCAGAGATGAAGAAGATGCGCTACATATTGAAAGAAAATTGAATATCTGGAGTTAATGTATTAAATAAAATAATGAGCATTAAACTCTTGGAGCTCTTATCTTTAGCTTTCCTTTGGAAAATGTTGTTGTTGCTTTTCTTGGATCAATATCTGGAAGTGTGGTTTCGTAATGAAATGTATGATGATGGATTTCTTCGTGGAGAAAATCTTTTCTTTGTGTTTTCATATGGTTCTTTTTTTCGCCTTTTATCTGGGCAGAATTTTTATTCAGTTTGACCTTTACCTCATCTTTGCTAAAATTTGGAAGATCAAATTCCATCTGAACATCTTTATCTGAAACTATAG
>PFCY01000004.1 GCA_002763085.1 Candidatus Pacearchaeota archaeon CG10_big_fil_rev_8_21_14_0_10_32_14
GTTGGTGCAAAAAGGCTGAAAATTATCTTGCGATGCTTCATTTGGCTTGTGGAATTATTACTTGGAGAGCCTGTCTATGTGGATAGGCTCTTAGTCTACAAGAGTTACAGGAAAAGAATTTAGAGATGGCTTATCGTTTATGGGTTGCTGGTGACGGAGATTTAGAATGTGAATACATCAGTACGATAAGAAATACTTTGATTCAAGATTCAATAAAAAATGATCGTCCATTCTATTTTATTAATAGGACAGATACTCCCGGTAAAGTCAAAGCATATGAGATGCTTTTGGAATCAAGTGAGGGTCGAAAATTTAATAATGCGAGTAAAGCTTATGATCTCGCTTTAGAACTTGAGGATGAAGAAAGAACTCAATCTGCCAGAGAGATAATGATTTCTTTAAGTCCAAAAAATTCACTTTATTATTTTTCCGGAAGACATGGCCATGTTGCAGATCAAGTCGGTGTTGACGCTGTTCTTACTTTATTATCAGAGCAGCAAGGCGTTGATAAAACTCATCTACGAAGATTAGTCGATAAATATTCATCTTAAATTTAATTTATTGTATATAAAGTTTAACAACTTTAGGGGATGAAAGTTATTTTGACCAAGTAAATTTGTCCAAAATAATAATTCATGAGAAATTTATTTTCTTCTGAATTGCTTTTTGCGCGTAGCATATACTAACTGCCCGTTAGGGTATTAATTTATTCTAAGAATTATTTTTCATAATTTCAAATATTCTCTAATTTGTAATCATCGAATTCGACGTCCATGAAATCGGTTCGGATTCCGGCAAAACCGCTTGTTAGAATCGGATAGCCTTGGCTTTTTTTGAAATCTCTGGTTTGGGTAATCAATTTCCAGTTCCCTGTTCTGTTTACGTCCATATAAAGTTTGATGATCGTTTCATCTTTGAGAGTGTAAGTTTCAGACTTAAGTCCGATCCAAATATTTTTTGGAAGGAGATTAGGATTCAGATTCCGATTATAAACTCCGCTAAATGTTTTGTTTGAAGAGAGCGTGTAATATATTCCGTTTTGTTTTTTCTTTATTACGGCCTGACCGTCAACTCTGATTCCAGCATAATATAAGTTATTGCCATCTTGAATCCTGCTCATCAACAATAGTCCGTTATGTCCGTCTCTATTTGGACTTGAACTCTTTTCGTTTTTATTTATCTTGAAATACACGATTTGTGTGACGTTTTTCCATTTTTGTCTTGTAAATAATCTGAATAAATTTTGTGGATGATAACTGTTATCTGTATCTTGAGGATTAGATTTTGAATATATTATTTTCCAGGGGTCGTTAGAAGATAATTCTTTTTGGATAGTTTTTCCTGTGTCGTTTTCAATTATTAATTTTGCTCCAGAGTTTAATCAGAAATATGGAGACGAAGATTCTGCGTCACTTCCTATTTCATAAAGAATTCCGGGAGAATTAAAAAAATAATGAAATGGCTAAGTGACGTTCGCTGGAGCTTTTGCTAGAACTAAAGTCGTTGACATAAAAAGTATAAAACACATCACGAAAAGGTATGATCTCCCCCTTTTCATAAGACGATAATTATTTTTAAGTATATAAATTACTTTGCGACGAATCATATATACCGGAAGATATATCTTAGAGAGTATCAATGCCATTTAGACAATTCTTTTAAAGTTAAACTTTGTCTAGATAAGATGAATAATCCCGTGATCCATCGATTTATTTCAAATCTGGAAATTGAAAAGAATTTTCTTAACGTCAAGAAGATCAGATTTTATGATAAAGTAACTTTCATACTTAGGAAATATATAGCAATCAGTCTAAATAAACGGAAGATTGTGTATTTAGGAAGCGATTTTTATTATGATAACCGTTTTATTCCGGCGATGTTACAAATATATCCAATCGAGATTGAACAGCTTGGAAAATGTATAGAACTAGGTAAATTAGAAAATGTATTAGATATAGGTGCGAATATAGGACAATATAGTCGGACGTTTAATCATTATTCTCCGAGAACTAAGATTTATTCTTTTGAACCTAATAAAGAAATTTTTCCTTATTTATTAAAAAATTCTTTAGGAAAGAATATTGTCTGTTTAAATTTTGGAATCGGAATGAAAAACGAAATAAAGAAATTCTATTTTTCTCCGGAGGCTTCAGCCGAAGGAACACTTCTAAAAGAAAACATGAATCAGATTTATGTAAGAGCTGGAGTCAAAGAAATTGAAATATCCGTTGTGAAACTCGATAAAAATAATTTAAAAAAATATAAATTACCTTCAAAATTCGATTTAGTAAAGATAGATGTAGAAGGATACGAGGCAGATGTATTGAAGTCTCTTAAGTATATTAGTTTTAGATATTTGCAAATTGAAGTGTCTTTGAAAAGAAAAGGTTCGACACTTGACGATATTAAAAAAATAATAAAAGAAAATTGGAAAAAGGACGTTAAAATTTTATATTCTGAAAAAGCAAGCGATGAAGCGCCTGCGAAAAATGTGTTTATTGAATTGATATGATGAATCCGATATATACTTAAATAGAACGAGTGAATTCTTATGAGATGAAAAAAGAATTGATATTTCTCATTTTGTTTGGAATGCTACTTATTATCATTAATTCAGTTGACGCTAAAGTGATAAATTGTGGGAACGATTATGATTGTTTCTTGAATGCTTCAGTGAATTGCGAAAAGAGTAAAGTTGTTGTAAATGATTCTATTGATTTATTGTTTGTAACTTTTGATATTGAAACTCAAATGCAAATAAAAGGGATGAGAAAGGATTATTGTTTGTTTTCTTTGAAAAATAAAAAAGTTGACTTTGTATTGAATGAGACTGTACTTAATGAATTAACTCTCGGTCTACTAACGAACAAACAATTCATTGAGGCTCAAAGACGAGCCCGATCTCAGGCAAAACAATATAAGGATATTTCCGGGGCATGCAAACTATCAACTTCTGAATTAAATGGTTTATTAAATACATGGAATAGTGGATATTTTTCAAATGAAACTCAACTAGATGGATTAGATTGTAGAGGAAGATTCTTTAAATTATAATAATCATTTCTTACCCATCATGTTTAAGAAATCAACTAATCGATTTGAATAACCGTATTCGTTGTCATACCAAGAAAGAATTTTGACGAGGTTTCCGCTTTTCATTGTTGATAGAGAATCGTAAATTGATGAATTTGGATTTCCTATTATGTCGCTTGAGACGAGTTCGTCTGTACTAAACTCTAAGATTCCTTTCATTGAAGATTGTGAGGCTTTTTGAATCACTTTATTTATGTCGGCGATTTCGAAGTTTTTTTCAAGTTCTGCGGTTATGTCTGTGACGCTACCGCATATAACTGGAACTCTTATTGCTAAACCTTCAAGTTTACCTTTCATTTCTGGGATAGCTTGAATAACTGATATTGATGCACCAGAACTTGTTGGAACGATATTTAACCCTGCTGCTCGACCCCTTCTAAGTTTTCTGTGGTGATCATCGTGAAGCGTTTGATCGTTTGTATATGCATGGATTGTGTTATAGAACGCTTTTTTTATTACGAAATTGTCGTTAAGGACTTTAATCACCGGTGCTAAACAGTTTGTTGTACATGAACCTAAAGAAATTACTTTGTGTTCGGGCTTTAACGCTTGAGGGTTTACTCCTAAAACTATTGTTGCGTCTGAATCGTCGCTAGGCGCTGAAATTAAAACTCTTTTTGCGCCTGAAGTCAAATGAAGCGAAGCGTCTTTCTTTTTTGTGAATGCACCGGTGCTTTCAAGGACAATATCGATTCCATATTTTTTCCAGGGAAGTTTTGTTATATCTCGTTCAGAGATAATATCTATTCTTTTACCGTCGATAATCAATTGGCTTTTTTTAGCGTCAGCTTCAACTTTTCCTTTGTATAGGCCGAAGGCTGTATCGTGTTTGAATAAGTATGCCGCATTTTCTGCTCCATGAGGATGATTTATGACGACGATATCGTAATTCTGCGATTTTGCGTTACGAGAAAGCGTCGCTCTTAAAAATATTCTTCCTATTCGACCGAAACCATTTATTGCTACTTTTAATGTCATCGCGAGGACACCTACCTGCGACGCGGAGTCACTGTAATCTTCCCTTCATTTGCGGTTAAGCGACTTCTTAAATTGCCTCCGACCGAAGTCGCGCAGATTAAGTTTAGTTTAGTCATCATCCTTTCCTCTTTAATATTTATATTATAGAGGATTGGTTTAATAAATGTTTCTCTAAAAGAACAGAAAAACTTATAAGACTGCGTTTTTGTCAGAGGAGATGACACTACTTGAAGATAGAGTTTCTCCTAGAAATGAGACTAAAGAAAAAAGTTATGAAAGATTTAGACGTGCATTCGAAAATGGATTTAAAGATGCAGAATCTTTAGCAGAAAAATTAGGAATTGCTCCGGTGACAGCTCGTCAATATGCGAGCATAATGGGAATTAGACTCGTTAAATCGGAGGCGCCCAAATATAAAATAAAAGTAAACAAAGAAAAGGCTCTTGAATTCGCAAAACAGGGTTTAACACTTCAGGCGATCGCAACACATATTGGATGCAGTAAACAACGGGTTGGACAAATCATAGAAAAAAGTGATATGCATGAAGAATGGGAGAAAGCGCGTTGGGAGTATGAAAATATTCCAAAAGTTATGGAAAGAGAGAGACTTCATATTTTAGGAAATGTCATAGGGGCAACATTAAAATTAAAACTTGATGAGGCAAATAGAAATGATGATTTATGGCCGGAAGTTAAAGCAGTTGAATATAGAAGATCACTTAAAAAAGTTTTGAGCAATTCGGCTTCATCCCAAGTTTCTCTGAAAGAGAAACTTGATTAAGTCTTAATCAAATATTGTCTGCCTCAAACTAATTTACATTTAATTTTTC
>PFCY01000012.1 GCA_002763085.1 Candidatus Pacearchaeota archaeon CG10_big_fil_rev_8_21_14_0_10_32_14
TATAGGCTCTCATAATCCTATATTTATATAAGTCAGCTTTTCTATTTATTCAACATTGGGAGAAGAGCCACTTTCCTAGTCAAAAGTAGTAACCTTTATAAGCGAACCTTTTTTAATTTATTTATGAAAGAAAATAAAAACTTTTCTAATAACGATTCTCAAGAAATTCCAGGGATGAATCTTGACAAATATAAGATGAAAAACTTGCCTGGCCTTCCAGGAATGTCGCAAGATGCTTCTTTGCCAAATAAAGAGGAACAAGAAAAAATGAGAAAAGACATGGAAGAGAAGAAACAGACTCTCGAAAAATTAAAAAATCAATTAATTAAAAAATTCAATTACATCGATGCCATAGGGATTTTACCGCCCCAAAGTATAAAACTTTTCATAGATGAAGAAGAAGTTCCTCGTGAAACTGAGAAGCACATTCATTTTGTTATCATAATTCCTGAAGATAAATTCAAGGAACTCAAAAAAATAAAAGAAGAGATGGTAAAAGTCATAGAAGAGACAAAAGAAAAAATATGGCTTCATCTAATAACCCCCGTAGATATATGGGAATTATCTCTTGACTCTAAATTCGATTTGTCAGCGGCAATTGCAATGTCATATCCTCTTTACGATAAAGGAATTTTAGGGGCTCTTCGAGTTGCAGAGATTCATAAATCCCTTGTCTTAAGAAAATTCGAAAGATACGTTGTTTCGTACGTTATCGCTGGAAGTTTAGTTAGAGGAGAAGCAGTAAAGACAAGTGACGTCGACGTTTTCGTCGTTATAAATGATACTGACGTTAAACGTATGCCAAGATTGGAACTTAAAGAAAAATTACGTTCAATAATTTATCAATATATTGCAGAAGCAACAGCGCTTGCAGGTGTAAAAAACGTACTAAACGTCCAAGTCTATTTGCTTACAGATTTCTGGGAATCAGTCAAAGACGCTCATCCAGTGATTTTTACATTCATTAGAGACGGTATCCCACTTTACGACAGAGGAACATTCATGCCGTGGAAAGCACTTCTCAAAATGGGTAAACTCAAACCATCGCCAGAATCTATCGATCTTTTCATGTCAATGGGTGATAAAGTAGAAAAACGAGTAAAAAGAACATTGCTTGATTTAGTTATTGGAGATATTTATTGGGGTGTTTTGACTCCTTCACAAGCTCTCTTGATGTTATACGGACTTCCTCCTCCAAACGTCAAAGAAACTGTAAAAGAAATGAAAAATGTTTTCGTAGACAAAGAAAAAATGCTTGAAAAGAAATATATCGACATACTCGACAAAATCGCAATAAAATATTACAAAGGTTACGAGCACGAGAAAATAAAAGAAATATCTGGTAAAGAAGTGGATCAATTGCTTAAAGACATGAACGATTATCTAAAACGACTTAAAGAATTAAGGGTCCAGATAGAAAAACGATCTAGCGAAAAAACAATTGAGCAGATCTACGAAGACGCATTCAAATTGCTTGAAATTCTAATAGGAAAACACACTCCAGAAAAAACCATTGAAGAATTCGACAAGAACTATATAAAAAAAGGAATTTTCGCTCCTTATCATTTAAGAATTCTTAAAGAAATAGTAACAGCAAGAAAAGATTTCAAAAAGGGAAAACTCGACGTCCATAAAGTTGACCAAGCGCGTAAAGAAGCTTCAATACTTATCAACGCAATAATTGAATATAATCAAAGATTGGAAATCTCACAAAAACTTAAAGACGAAAAGAAATGATTATGCTCTTTAGTATTTTTTTAAAAAAATTAAGATGATTTAAATGTACCTCCTCTTTTGGTCACTAAAATACTCACTTAGTAACCAACGTAACCACATGGTAACGGAAATATTTATATAGTCTTAAGAGTCACCATACACATGAAAAAAATACCAAAATTAGGATTGATTGAATTAAATGAAGCATATAACAAAGTTATCCAGTGGTTTTTTTCTTATCCTATTCTACCAATCAGTTTAAGCGATCTTTCTAGCGAACTTTCTATTTCAAAAAAAACAGCGAATCAGATCGTAACACAATTGATTCAAGAAAACTTTCTCTTCAAGGAAGAAATCGGAAAGACATGGAGGATAACTTGCAATCAAAAGCACGAATATAATGTTACTAAAAAAATTAGTTTTAATCTCTCTCTTGTTTACCAACTTCTTTATGAAGGAAAATTAATCGATGAAATCTATAAATTAACTGGAAATCCTAAAGCAATTATTCTTTTTGGAAGTTATAGAAAAGGTGACGACACTGAAAATAGCGATTTAGACATAGCAATAGAAGTTGCTCAAAATGAAGAATTAAAAATAATAAATTTATGGAATATTCAGAAGCTAGGATATAGGAAGAATATCCCCCTCAATCTCCATATTTTTTCAAGAAATAAAATAGATTTGAATTTATTTTCAAATCTGGTGAATGGAATCGTCCTCGACGGATTTTTGGAGGCCAGAACATTAGATTTAAACGCCCAGATAATAAAAACGCACTAAGCATAATTGACGCTGCTTCAAGAGAAATCAACGACCCAGTCGCAGCAGAGCTGCGGGGTATAACAATTAAATTAAATTCGCTTTCAGCTTGAGACTGACTCAGGATTCGGGTTCAACTATTGTCAGGAACATCTATGAAAGCTTTAGGATGCTCGGCGATGCATTATTAGTGAAAAAAGGAATAGAATCTCAAGATCACTTGAACCGATTAAAGAGCTTTTAAATTTAAAAGTTTCAACGCCAAGATCTATAAATGTCCTAAAAAACTTAAGAATTTTAAGACATAATATTAATTACTACAGATATCAACCAAAATTAGAAGAAGTTAAAGATGTTGTCTCATTCTCTAAAGAAAGTTTCGAAATCATCTCAAAAGAAGTTTTAAGACAAGTCAAAGACGAGAAGAAATGATTCCGTATAATATTTAAATACAATTCTTTATTTGACTTCATGAAATACTTATTCATCCTAGGACGAAATCCAGAATTATCTTTGAAAGAAGTTTTATCTTATTTTGAAAAAGAAAGAATAAAAGTTAACGAGTTTTCTTTGAATCTAAACGGACTTCTAATTGACATAAATTTCAATCTTTCTCCAAAAATAATAAATGAATTCGGGGGAGTGATTTCAATAGGAAAGGTTTTATCTCAAGGTGATATAAAAGAAATAACAAAAAATTTAGAGAATATTTCATTATATTCAGGAACAAAAAATAATTTCAGCTACGTAATCTGGAATTATTCTGACGATGATAATCTCTCTTCAATTTCAGATTATTTAAAATCAAGATTTCGGTCTGAAAAACTAAAGACATCGCTTAAACCTCTAACAGGAAATTTAGAATTACAAAACGGCAAAAATACGAGAATCGTTGGTAACATAGTTGAAACGCAATATTTTATTTTCTCTCTAGAAAAAACAATTTATTTTGGAATGATAGATCAAACAACAGATTATAAGGAAATTGAAAGAAGAGATATGCATAAGCCTGTTCGTAGAGAAGAACTCGCAATCTCTCCTCGTCTTGCAAAAATAATGATAAACTTATCTCAGTCAATAAAAGGGGAGAGAATTCTAGATCCATTTTGTGGAATTGGAGTCATTTTATCCGAAGCATTAATCAAAGATATTTCAGTTATTGGAATCGATATAGACAAAATGGCTGTTGATGGAGCAACTCAAAATCTTTCATGGAATAAATTCCCTTCAAATAAATATAAACTTTTCAGCAGAGATTCAAGAAAATTTTCACTTAATCAAAATATTAACGCGATTGTAACCGAGCCGGATTTAGGAAATCTTTTAAGGAAAATTCCGTCAAATGACGAAACGAGGCAGACTTTGACAGATTTCGAGAATTTGATGATAGATGTTTTATCAAATTATAAAAATAATTTACTTAACCGAGTCGTTTTTTCCGCTCCATTCATAAAAACAAAATCAAATAAATATGCTGGCTGTGATATAAATAAAATTCTTCAACAAACGGGCCTAAAATTAGTTGAAGGATTTCCAATAGCCGATTACAGATCACAGCAGATCGTTGGTCGGCAGATTTTCGTTCTTGAAAAATAGTTTTCGATGTCAATTAATTTTTTAAATCGCTGATACAGAATCTTTATGGATTTTTTTATTAATTATAAAGATGGAAGTTCTAAAATAATAGACACTAGAGATGAAATGGTTTATGACTCAAATTCGGCGAGTCATTCTCATTACGACTTCCAATATTGGGGGACTGGATGTATCCCAAGTTTCATAGAAAAATCAATATCAGAAAAAAGACCTATTCTTATCACTGATAGATTGAGTGGAATTGAAGGAGTTTTAGTTGATATTATCCTTCCATCACAGGTCGCTTCTTTCACACCATTTAATTAGCAAACTTTAAAAACACGTTTTCGCATAGGATTTTATGAAAGGCAAAGTTGTACAATTTCGAAGAGGAAGACATACTATTCATGAAAGACAATTCCTTATTGAAGTTTCAGGTATAGACAGTAAAGAAAAAGCTACAAAATTAGTTGGCAAAGACGTATCTTGGAAGTCTCCAGCTGGTCGAGAAATAAGGGGAAAGGTTGCTTCACCTCACGGAAACAAAGGCGTCTTAAGATGTATATTCGAAAAAGGTCTTCCAGGTCAAGCTATAACTACAGATGTGGAGGTCAAAGGTTAAATGACAAGATTAATTTTAATGAACGATATAGAAAATGATGAAGGAAAATCTGTTTCCCTCGAAGATTTAAATGATGCTAGTTATAATGTAAGATTCAAATCTTATGAGAGGATGCATTATTCGTTGGGAGTTTCAAAAAAAGATTTACCTCTTTTTTTTGGCGAACACGGATCTAAAGTTTATATTCAACCAATAAAAAACGGAGCGAAAAAATAAATGGCAACTCTAAGAAAATCTTCAGCTTATTCCAGAGGACGCGACAGACCTTACACAAGAAAATCAAAGAAAAAATCTAAGTCTTATGTAAAAACAATTCCAGCATCAACAATCGTTAAATTCAATATGGGCAACATAAAAGGTTACGAAGAAAATAAATTTCCCTTTATTCTTCATATGGTCTCCTTGGAGCGCGTTCAAATCAGGGCTAATTCTCTTGAGGCATGCAGGCAGTATATTAACAAACAAATAGAAAAGACTTATCCTGGACAATATTATTTTAAGATTTCACCATACCCTCATCATATTCAAAGAGAGAATAAGATGCTTACCGGAGCTGGGGCTGATCGTATGCAGACGGGTATGCAGTTATCCTTCGGTAAAACCATCGCTCGAGCAGCATTCGTGCGTCCAAATGAACCCATCTTCACGATCGCGACATCAAACAAAAAGGCAGAAGAATTTGCTCGAAAAACTTTAAAGACCATAAAAAGCAAACTCCCTTGCAGAACAAAGATAATTAATGAGACAAAATAATTCTAATTTCTTTAAGATATTATTTTATTATTTCTAAAAGTTTATTTAAAATAAGATTATCTGTTCTAGAATTAATTTTCCCAATTTTTTTAATGATTAATTCTTTATTTAATTTTAGGATATTTTCTATCTTAATATAACATTTTGTCATTAATTTTCCCTCATCAAGATCTTTACTAGACAATTCAATTGTATATTTTCCCTTCAATGAGTTTGAGGTTACACCAACGACAATTATATCTTCAGAATTTTTATTGAATTCATTATTACTTAACACTATAACTGACCTAACTTTTCTTCCGGACTGATCTGAAAATGGAAACGGAACTAATAAAAAATCTCCTTTTTCAATCATATATATTTGCTCCAGATTTTGTCATCTTTTTTATTATTCCATATTTCTTCCATAGATTTCTCAGCTAGAACCATCCATCCTAAATTTTCTTTCCTATTCCTATCTAATTTTTCTATAATAATGTTTCTTATAAACTCTGATTTAGAGGGAAAATTTCTTTTTTTAATAAATTCGTCAAGTTCTTTAGCTTCATCTTCAGGTAATTTTATCGTTATTGATTTCATTGTAATCCTAAGAGACTACCACTTTTTATATTTTTTTATTAGTATGTCACTCCTACCAAATAGCAACATAAACGAAAGGTTTATAAACTTCAACCTCTGTCATATATTAATCAAAATAGGTAAATAAAATGGCTAAAGATACAGAAAGAAAAGCAGAAGTAGAAGAGATATTTGGAGATTTGTCTAGATATCAAAATGCAGCTCTATATACTCAATTATCAGGCTCTAAAAGTGATAAAGAAAGAGGCTATGCTCTCGGAGCTTTATACAACACACTTAAAGATCTAGGAGTTAAACCTAAAAAAAAAGGAGACTTAGAAGGTCTTGTTGATTCAATTACTGCATCAAGAGAAAGCCAAAAAAGATTCTCAGATATATTCAGTTCTAAACACGCTGAAGCGCAAAGCAAATTAACTTTTGGCGAATTATATTCTCATTATAGAGAAGACTTGACAAAATACGTTGGAGAAGAAGATATCGAAGTTCTTGACGCATCAATAGAAAAATTCAAAGATAAAGACATCCAATCAATATTCAAGAAAATAGCTTCATTAAGACATCAATCTGAAAATCCAACTGATGAAGAAGCGAGAGACGAAGCTAAAGCTGAACTTGAAAAATACGACGCGTTCGCAAAAGTTTACAATGTTATAGAAAACATGAATTATGCTAAGTTGCTTCCAAAAGCTATAGAAGAGACAAATAGATTGGAATTGAGATCTTATATTGCATCAACAAAAGTTGAAAAGAAAGACGACAAGAAAAAAGACGACAAGAAAAAAGATAAGAAATAAAATAAAAACAAAATCACTTTTAACTTCATTAGCTTTACCAGTCGTAATAGCGGTTGGTGTAAGTGGCTGTGGTTATAATAATTCTACTCAAACTACTAGCGATAATGGTGAAAGATATTTAGAAACACAAATCCAAAATGAAGTAATCTACATGCCTGAGAGAAATTTATTCAGATATGGATCATTTACAGAATTTTCTGGTATAAACAAAGTTCTCCCTTCTGAATTTGATAATAGACCAGTTTGTATTAATGTTGTTTCAGATGAAAATCCAAGATACTTTTCTGAATCTGATCCCAAAGGATATGAAGCGAAAGTCAGAAGTTCGTCAGGATTTATTGATATTAAATTATCTTCTAATGAAGGAAGTGAAGTTCTTGCAAAATTAAGGAAAGAATTTTATCCTTTGAATATATCTAAAGGGGAACCTGCACAATTACCCCCTGGAGATTATTAAAAGAAGAAATAATTTATCTCTTTTTTAGTTCATGCATATCAGCACTATTTTCAACATAATTTTTTACAATATCTGTCATGACTTTCATGAATTCTTCCGTCTTTTCTTGCCATTGATCAATTTCAATTCCGCGAAGATCTGTTCTCTCGCCATGAACAATCTGTTTATGCAAATAATGTAAATCTCTAAAGTATGTGATATATTTTGATTTTAATTTTCCAGCATTGACTAAATGTTCTGAAAGTTGAATTGGAATATGTTCCGGCGACGGCGGAAAAACATTTGATGACATTAGTGCAGCTTGCGCGCTATCGACCATCGCCCAATACAACCCCTCAATTGCATTCAACTCAGCAAGTTTACTTCTCGAAAAATGTTGTGGAGCTCTTGCAAGATTACTATAAATAGCCTCGGGTGTTGATTTAATTTTTCCATTCAAGAGTAAACCTTTAAGTGGATCAAAAAATCCGCCAAAATCTATGACAGTCTCACCATATCTGATGACATTTAAAACAACAGGATCTCCTCTCAATAAATCCTCCCACCATGTACTCAATTTAATTGTATTTATATGAAGATTTTTACTATATGGATTTACCCTAAGAATTTTTCCAAGTTCTTCTCTATACCATGCAATTAATTCCTGATCCCAAGCGACCGTGACATCGTCAATTATGATTATTAAATCAATATCTGATCCAGTGACTGTAGTATTCTTTGCTGTTGATCCAAAAAGAACAACTGATTTTACCATCTTGTTAAATCTCTGAAAAACCTTCATTCCAAAATCAAGAGCAATATCATTATCCTTTTCTATTTTTAATGTCGGAAAATTTTTCTTTTCCAATCCCTTTTTAATAATTTTTTTCTTTTTCATTTTCCTCTTTTGACTTAATTAGAGTAATATTCATATGTTTTTAAATTCAGCGATTTGAAATTATTTTTTATAACTTTATTCCATTCCACGTCCGCTCATTCTACTCCCTTGAGCTGCTTGTCTTTGACCTCCAAGTTCGCTCGGAAGCATTGAAAATCCTCCGCCAAATGATTCATAATTTATGCCAGGTAAAAATCTACCATAACCTCCAAAATAACCTTGAGTCAATCCTATCGCTTGATTCCAATAAGGACCACCGCCAGTTGCATACATTGGCGAACCCATCCCTTCCAGCGACGCTGCAAAAGGAGGAATTTTTCCTTGCTGGCCAAAGTGCGTCCACCACGCCGCCGCTTCAATGACTTTTTTTGCTTCATATCCTTTTTTCCCAAGCTTCTTCATTATTTCTTTAATTGGAACATTTCCCATTCCCATCGGAAGTTCAGAGTGTTCCATACCAAAATTATCAGACAAATGAACATGCTTAATGAACGGAGCGATTGTTCCAGCTTCTTTAATCACATCCTTTTCGCTGAATCCAAACTTTCTTATCATATTAATATGACCGACATCCCATGTCGCGCCGATTAATTTTTCCGCAGCTTTTTTTGCTTCACGTTCAGACATTCCTTCTTTAAGTGCTTGCACTACAAATTCTTTTCTTGAATCCTCAACGATATTCTTTACATCTTCAGCGCGGGAAAATTGTTGAGTTGCCGGAGGATTTTCTATACTCATTATCGGAGCTGTATCACCAAATTTTTTATAAGAATTAAATGCCGCATTCCCAAAAGTTCTCGCAGATTTATCTTTCATAAAATCGTCAAGTGGTGCATAAATTTCCGGAGTCGAAATATCTTTGAAAAGTTGAATTCCCCTTTTTATTATATCTTGTTTTAATTCAATTGTATCCATGCTCTTAGGATCTTTTTGTATCATCAAAGCTTCTTTTTCAATCTGTTTAGAAAATTCATCAAGTTTCTTTTTATCCTCTCCACTGGATTTCTTCGACGCAACATTATACAATTCTTTTAATTCTCTATAAGCATCATTTAAAAAAAGAACACCATAATTAAATTCTTGAATCGCTCTTTCACCTTGATCGGGTATTGTTTTTCCTGCCGCCCTTTCTGCTTCCAACGACTTTACAATCGCAAGAGTATTATCAACGACGTGACTTCCTCTTTCAACATTAAAAGATAAATGGCTAAGTTGACTATTCCATGTCTCTTCATTTATTCTGGTTATCTCTGATTTGATGCTCGGCTCACCCTCTCCGGGAAAAGTTCTTTCAAGAACTGGAAGTTTTTGCGGTCTGCCAGTTTCTGTATTTACAATTAAGAAACTTCCAACTTTTTCTACTTCTTTTCCTGTTTTAGGATCTTTGAATTTTGTCACATCCGCCGACGGAAACATATTTGATGTATGGAATGTTACTGTAATATTACCATTAGGTTTTAATTCATGACCTCTTTCAAGATTTTGCTGGATCTGTCTTTCAATTGCTTGTCTATGCGCCTCATTAAATCCTTCTTGTGACATTCCAGATGGTTCAGCCAAGATTCCATGAAGACTAACATCAACTCCAGTAATTTTACTTAAACGATTTATTTCTTTAAAATGTTGTTTTGGGATTTCATCAAATGTTTGAGGGTTTATAGCTGTGACTTCAACATTCTTTATACCCATATTTAATTTGTCCCCAAATTCTTTCAGAACGTTTGCTGTATTAGGAAGTGTCGTTGTCGATAGAGAATTCGCATTCACATGATATCCGGTAAAACCTTCGCCGTAATTTGGTTTAAACGACGAATATCCTCCTTGGTATAAATTTGCAACTTTGTATTCAGCCATTTTTATTTTTCTTCCAACAAACTTTTTTAGTCATATTCTTTTCTTTGTTTATCAAAAGGCATCCTCTTTTTTTCCACACCAGCTCCCAAATCACCCTCATATTTTGAAGTATAATCTGTTTTTGGTGTATCTATAAAGTCTAGATCTGTTTTTATAGTTATTCCTCTTCGTGTAGAGATATTTGATTGAATAAAATCAGATGGAGTGTTTCTTTGAGGCGGAGCCACATTCAATTCTCCCATTCCCTCTCTTCTACGGGTACTTTTTTCTTTATCAACGTAATCTCCCCCCGTATATTTATTGTCTTTATCTATATAATCTCCGTTAATTCCGCCAGATTGATTTAAATTTCTTAAAGCTCCTAAATTTCCTATTGGAGTCGGACTCGCAACTGCTATTTGATCTAAGCTGGGAGTTAAAGTGACTCGCGATGAGGAAAGCCACAGATCTACTAATTTATTATTCACTTCAAACTTATCATCGGATTTTTTTTGTGAAATGCTTCCCGAAGATTTAGAATCCATAATATCATCTGATCTGACTTCGTGACTTATCTGCGCCTTTTCTTTTATTTCTTTTGAATTGGTAGAATTTTTTCCCTTTTTTATTTTAGATATTCTTGCCTTTTTTTTCATATATTTCAAAGCACTTAGAATTATATAAGTCTTACGATAATATAATTTAAAAACTACATATTACTATATATACAATGAAGAAATCATATAAAAAGAGGTCATTGATAAGTGCAAAAACTCTTTTTGGTTCTGCTTTTCTATTAATTGGAATTTTTTTAATCTCAAATTCAAATCAATTTACTGGATTTGTTTCATATTCTAACGAATCAATAGTAAATTACACAACATCAGGTATAGGAATAATTTTAGTGATTAGCGGAATATTTTTAATATTTTTAGCAAATCGTCAAGAAACAGGCAAGTTAGAAAAAGGATTGGATCCCAACGGAATTTATGCAATAACTCAAGCTCAAAAAGAAAGATCTGTTGGCACTTACAAAGATTTAAAGTCAATGGCGGAGAAGGCGGGATACGTTGTTGAAGAAGGAAAAAATGGATTTAAATTATATCATCCAGACGGAACTTCAGTTAAAACTGATTCAGGAAAAATAGTTTCTATTCCTAAAGACGCTCAAGTTAGCAGAGAATTATATCTAAGAATTGTCAAAGAACTATCAGAAGACGCCGATACATATTCTGAATCTCGGCGTGAAGGATATAGAAAAGCTGCTTAAAATTATATATATTTTATTTCCTAAGTAAAACTTGCCATTCCATGTCCTTTCTTATAAATATCAAATAATTTAAAGACTGTACCCTCTACCTCTCCAGAAACATATCTTCTGAGATGATTTGCTTCAACCCAATCGTCCGGTTTTACCACAGCCGGCGCTTTCTTCTTATCTTTTTTTTCTGATTTTTTTTCAGCAGGAACGTCTCCGTCATTATATTTCCCCATTAAAGCAAGGAATGGATTTGATTGATCCGTCCTCTTTTTTTCTTTTTTATTATCTTCATTAAGAAACTCATCAATTTCTTTTTGCATCAAATCCAAACTCTCAGTCGTAGCGCCTTCTATCAATCTCATTATCTCCCCCATATCTGATTTATCTATCTCTTCATCTAATTTATCAATTTCATCTTGGTTAAGTGCGTAACCTCTAAAAGTTACATCAGTTCGTCCAACAAGAAGACCCTGCTGTCTAGGTATAGCTCTAAACGTAAAATCAACTAAAACAACTGAAAAATAATCTCTTCTAGCTTTGAATTTCTTAAACTCCCTCGGCAACTCTCCAGCTAAAGCCATATCATGTATATTTATTTTTGATTTACCAAGAAGTGTCAACTGAAAAACAACGGTATTAAACATATTCACTATCTCAGGGGATCTATTTCTATCTTCCATTCTAAGATCTTCTATAGATTTCAAATACGGCCTCACCCATCTAGAATAAATTTTCAAAGAACTCACTTGACTCCTTAGATAAGTTTTTTCAAGTTCATATCTTTTTCTTAATTCTTGTTCGCTTCGCGTTATCCAAAAATAAAATTCTTGTATTCTCGGTTTTATAATTCTTTTAACTCTATCATTCAAATCAAGTTTGTCAACATCTTTCTCAGAGTTTACGACTAGAAACGCATCAATCAGCGTCTGAAAACCGCCCTGACCAAGCGCCATTGCCTTAATGCTCGAATTTCCTTTATCAATATCTACTTTATCAAGCCAAATTTGTTTTAGCGAAAGAATAGCAGCATCTCTTCTATCTTTATCATTAGATTTCATATTTTCATAATGCTCAAGTCTGACTTTAAAGTCCTTTAGGTCATAAACGATATTGAGGATGCTCCTTAGGACAGTATTTACACTTCCCATTATTTTCATTGCTTCATCTTGAAGACGAGAACTCTTCATCCCAACTTCAGAAAAATGGGTTCCGCCGGGACTCGAGGTAAAATTATCGACAAGTTTTTCCGGCTTAAGTCCAAAATCATTCATGAGGTCTAGTATAAAAAAATAAACCGGCTCGAGCGTTTCAGCCGAAGAATCATAGACTAAATTATGTTGGCTTATCGGCCCACCCCTCTTTTTATGATATGGACTGACTTTCAGTATCAAATCTTTAATTTCTGTTACCATCTTTATAATAATACATAACATCTAAGTTTAAAAAATATACTAATCTGTTAAGTTAACTTCCCAATCGTACATAAATTTCCTTTGGAATGTTTTTATATCATTGAAAAAGTTATCGTCTTAATCTTATCGTTACGAACAAATTCCCGTTCTCCGTGTCGCATAATTTGTGAGCATTAATCTGCGAAGCAGTTAATGTACTGTTAAAAGGTTTACTTTAGATAATCATGCAAAAAGCACTAATCAATTCTGTATAATAAAACTTAAATACTAAAATAATATAATAAAAATATGGGATTATTTTCAAGAAAGAGTGATGATGATGTGATTGATCTAACCCAAGCTTATAAAAGAAAAAAGTTGGAACTCGAAAAGAAAAAAGCTTTAGAATCTCCAGTTTCCGTTTCTCCAAAAGTCGAAACGTATGATTCACCTCAAAGTGGTTTTGGTTTTTTGTCTAATCTAACTTCTTCTCAAGATTCATCAGAATCTTCTTACGGCGAGATAACAGACATAGACGAAGGTTCATCCGAGGATAAAAGAAAACGTCTTGCAAAAAGATTGATCGATATGACCGATAGGATTGAAGAATTAAGCAATCAAATTTATCATCTTCAGCAAAGACTGGAAGTGCTTGAAAGAAAATCGCATCAATAATTTTATTAATCCACTTATTCTTTAAAGTTAATGAATCAGACAGAAATTGAAAAGATTGCAAGAGCTTATGGGCTGAAAAACGCAATCGCCTATGAAGGAAATGCGTCGCAAGGCGCAATTATCGCAGGACTTTTCGCCGCTGGTCTTGAAAAAAGCGACCTTCCGAAAAATATGAAATTAATTTCACAAATTCTTAAAGAAATAAATTCAAAGGATATAGAAGAACAAAAAGATGAATTTGAAAAATACAAAAAGTTCATAGGTCATAGACAAGAACGTGATGGACTTCCAGAATTACCTGAGGTAGATAAAAAGAAAGGCGTCATCACAAGATTTTCTCCATCTCCATCCGGAGCGATGCATATCGGTCATGCTCTAACCTCATCAATTAGTTATTTATTCGTAAAAGAATACGGAGGAAAGATGTACTTGCGTATAGAAGACACAAATCCTGAAAATATCTTCGAGCCCGCGTATAAATTATTAGAACAAGATGCCGCATGGCTTTTTGAAAATAATTTCGAGACAGTTATACAATCAGAGAGAATGGAACTTTATTACAAATATGTTGATAAATTTCTTAAAAAAGACGCAGTCTATGTCTGCACATGTCAAAGTGAAAAATTCAAAGAATTGATAGATAAGATGCAGACCTGTCCTTGTAGGAGTTTGTCTTCAAAAGAAAACATGTCCAGATGGAAAAAGATGTTAGACCCAGTTTCAAAAAAAGGATATGATGAAGGCGAAGCCGTTCTTAGATTCAAATCAGATATTAAAAACAAAAATCCCGCGCTAAGAGATTTTCCCCTCGCAAGAATAAATCTTTCAGAACATCCGCTCCAAAAACATAAATACAAAGTCTGGCCACTCATGAATCTTGCGGTCACAGTCGACGATATTGAAATGTCTGTCACGCATGTAATAAGAGCAAAAGAACATAGAGACAACGCAACACGCCAAAAAATGATGTATGTCGCACTCGGTGTAGAAAAAAAATATCCTTGGACTTCTTATTTAGGTAGAATAAACTTGAAGGACATGGAACTTTCAGCAACTCAAATTACAAAAGGAGTTAATGAAGGAAAATATTCCGGCTGGGACGATCCGGCGCTTCCAACTCTCGCAGCATTAAGAAAAAAAGGATACAAACCACAAGCATTCCATAAATTCGCAGAGCGGATCGGCCTTTCAGAAAACGATAAAACTATGGATAAAAAAGAATTCTTCCAATTGCTAGATAGTTTTAACAGAGATTGAAAAATTATTCACTATCAATAGTCCAGATTTCTTTCTTATTTTTCTTATAAAAATTAGGGATTAATTTTTTCGTTAGTGAAAAACCCGCACGTAAGTCGGGTTTTGAGCTATTAATAAACGAGCGAAGCGAGCTAACCTTCTCATAGATAGAAAATTATATAAGTCACTTATATCTTAAATATCAATGGAAAATACATTAGATTTCAACGTCATAATTGAACAAGACGAAGATGGAATTTTTATAGCGAGAGTTCCACAGATTGATGGATGTTATACACAGGGAAAAAATTTACATGAAGTCTTAGAAAGAATTAAAGAAGCTATAGAAGTTTGTTTAGAAGGAGATAAAGAAAACATCTCTCCATTAAAATTTATAGGTATTCAAAAAGTTCAAGTTTCAGCGTCTCAATAAAATGCCAAAGCTTGTGACAATTTCTGGAAAGAAATTTTGTAAAATTCTTGAAAAATTAGGTTTTGAAAAGATTTTTGGAAAGGGTAGTCACGTTAGATATAAACATCCCGATGGAAGGAGAACTGTCGTTCCGGTTCATGGAAATGAAGATTTAGGCAAAGGTTTGTTATTAGAAATCTTAAAGCAAATTAACTTATCAAAAGAAGGATATGAAGAATTAAGGAATCAACTATGACTCGTTAGACAATTTATTATTTTCTCAAATTATCTTCATTAATCTCGTCTCGTGCGAAACATTCAGGCGAAGCTGAATGTGAAGCCATTAATTGCGAACGTAGTGAGCACAATTATTATTGAGTCATATTTCATTATTCCGTAAACCTTTTATACTCTATAATCTTCATACGGTAACCTATTATTTTAAATAGGATTGATGAAAGGAGGTGAAGATAAATTGAGACAAATAAATAAAAAAGGTCTATCTACAATTGTAACTACTTTAATAATGGTTTTGCTCGTTATCGTTGCCATAATGATCGTATGGGGCGTTGTAAACGGGATGTTATCTAATACTAAAAGTAGAACTGAAACATTAAGTAAATGTACTGAGATAAGTATTCAGACTTCAGTTAAAGGAGGAACTTCTCCAACTGATCAGTCAAGATGTGGAACACAATTTGTGGCTGGGGGTAGTGAGGATTGTCAAGTTACTGTTGAGAGAAAACTTGGAGGTGGAGGAACGATCGACGGATTGAAGATCGTTGTTTCAGATGGTACGAGTTCAATTTCTGAAGATTTTACCGCTTCAACTGGCGAAACGGGAAATTTAGGAGAGGTAGCTTCAAAAACTTTTACAGTTGATCAAACAACTGCAACAACATTAATTGATGCTGTAGGAACTTCATATAAAATAACTGCTGTTCCATTTTTCTTGGACGCATCAGGTAAGCAAGTTTATTGTAATGAAGCAACATATACCTTTTCACATCCATAATTTTATTTTTTATTTTTTCTATTTCTTTTTTTTAGAACTTAGCGGACGCTAGAAAAGTATCAAGACTTAATTTCAACATCACTCCATAAATCATATATTTTAGGAACGACTTTTTTACTTTTTAGATAATCTTTTATTTTGTGACTGTATTGCGCAGGTACTAAAATAATATTTTTCCCAAGTTTAATCCCATTTATCTCGTCAATTAAACCAGGAACTTTCTTTCCATTAAAAGTGTAGCCGTATATTTTCCTATGGATAGCAACCCTTTTTTTATCAGGCCTAATATTTTCTATAGAAAATAAGATGTACTGGTTAGTTTTTTCAACATTTGATTTTAACTTCCCGTAAAGTAAAATTCCCGTCGTCGTTATCGCTCTTTTCAAATTTGCCCATTCTTTATCCTCCAATTTCCCCACAATTATAGAAATTTTCATTTCAATACCTTTTAATTTCCATTTTTTATAGACTTCAGTCTTAGAATAATCTTCTTTTAATTTTGAAATAGTTTTTTCTAATTTTTTATTTGTAGTATCTATAAAAAGGTCAATATCTGATTTTTCATCGAAGTCTCCTCTGCTAATAGAACCATGTAAAATAATTCTTTCAATTCCTTCTACACTTTTAATTAGGTAACTACTGAAGTCCATTGCATAAGATATTGATTCATTTCTTTTTTGCATTTTCAATTTCCTTTTCTATTATTTTTTTCAACTCTTGAAAAGCAAGTATTGCCCTTTCTATTCTCTCTTTGGTTTTCCTAGATCCATAACATAAGGCGATTCTTTCATTTTCAATTTCTTCCATCAATTTTAAGATTTGATTTCTTGATGGAAAATTGAGAGGTAATCTACTATCAATTAAACTTTTACTTTTGAATATTCGGTGGTCATATTGATCTCCTGACCCCTCGATTAAGTGGAGAGTATGGAGAAATATAGAGAATAGTTCCACAGACCCTTTTGATATATTAAATCCAATATTTCTCTGATTTTCTTCTATGCCTCTATCTATATTTAGTTTTATATTCTCAATGTGTTATTCTAGAGCTTTTTTGTGTTCTTCTATTTTCATTGTTACGATTGTAATAGGTATGATGATTCTAAATTTCAATGGAAAGAACAATGATGGAATAAATTCAATATTTAACGCTTATTTTTATTTTTTTCTTATTCTTTTTTTATTTTAGAAGTTAGCGAGAGCTATATTATTTTTTCTCAACATTAATTAAAACATAAACTTCGTCATTTTTTCTAATCCTTCCGTCCTTAGGTAAATTTTCAAAAAGCAAAGCCACCTCGTCCCCTTTTTGTGCAGATTCAATTTCCTGTCCTTTCATTTCAATTTTTTTCAATGTTGTTTCATGAACACCTGTTGTTTGTCCTATAATGACTATCTTATTTCCTTGTTTTACTTCTCCGCTCAAAACAACAATACAAACTCCAAGTTTTGTCAAAAAGTTTTTTACTTTTCCAGTAAAAACTTTTTTTTCAGTAGCTGCAGAATGTTGAACTTTTGAAAAATCATCAGATGTCGGGAAACCTTTGTAAAAACCACTAGACAGTCCCTTATTGTAAACTTTTTCTAATTCGCAAACCGAATCTTCAATTTCTTTATCACTCATTTTTTTATCAAGTGCTTTCCTATAAATTGATGTCACAGTCTTAACGTATCGAGGATCTCTATTTCTCCCTTCAATCTTAAACGAAGTGATCCCCGCTTTTTTCATTTCTTCAATGAACGGCAATGTGCACAAATCTTTAGCAGAAAGTATATGATTATTTTCAATTTTCATTTCATGTCCTTGATCGTCTTTAATAGTATAAGGTCGCCTGCAATTTTGTATACACTCACCCCTATTCGCAGATTTCTTATGATGGAACTGGCTCATTAAACATCTTCCAGAAATTGACAAACACATCGCTCCATGACAAAAACACTCAATTTCTATTTTAACTTTATCATGAATTGCTTTGACTTGTTCTAAATTTAATTCTCTAGCAAGGACAATCCTTTCAGCCCCAAGTTCTTTAAAATATTTTGCCGTCGCGGAATTTGCAGTTGACGCTTGAGTTGAAATATGAAATGGAACTTTATGCTTCTTGCAAAGTTGTATCACTGCCATATCCCAGCAAATAACCGCATCAACATAAGGTTTAATTTTCTTAATAGTTGATTCAAGTTTAGCCAGTTCGTTATCATAAACAATTATATTTAACGTGACATACATCTTGACTCGTTTTTTCAAAGGAGACTCTTTATCACAAATTTGCTTAATCTTTTTCAGATCACTAAATTCAAAATTCTTTGCTAAAGCTCTCATATTAAATTCCTTAACTCCAAAGTAAATGGCGTCAGCCCCACCATCAATTGCAGCTCTCAAATTAGTAAAATTTCCCGCCGGCGCTAGAAGTTCATAGGTAGTTTTCATATATATTTTTCATAATCAACCTTTTTATAATCTTTCTATTTAACTCTGAGTATAGAGCAATAATCTTTATAAAAAGGGAAAATCTTGGCATAAAATGGATGATATAATAAAAGAGAACAATTCAATAAACTTATCAAATAATTTTCTTTCGAAACCTTCAAATAAAAAATTCGATGTCGTCATTATAGGCGGTTTAGGACATGTTGGTTTACCTCTGGGAATCGTCCTTGCAAAAGTTGGCCTAAAAGTTTCTTTACTTGATAAAGATCTTAAAAAAGCGTTAATGGTTATGAATGGCGAACTGCCTTTCGTCGAATATGGCGCAGAGCCGATCTTAAAAGAAGTTTTAGAAAATGGAAATTTAAAAGTCCATTCCAACGACGAGGTCATTTCAAGCGCTAAAGCGGTAATAATATGTTTAGGAACGCCAATCGATGAATTCCTAAATCCAAAAACAAGAGAATTCTTAAATTTAATAAAAAACTTTAAATCTTATCTAAGCGAAGACCAGCTAATAATCATAAGAAGCACGGTCTATCCAAATACATGCGAGCAGATTTATAGAACGCTTGGCGAAGATAAAAAATGGAAACTTGCATATTGTCCGGAAAGAATTGTTCAAGGTTACGCTGTAAAAGAATTATTCGAATTACCTCAAATAGTATCAGGAATGACTCAAGAGGCGCAAGACGAAGCAGCAGAATTATTTAGTAAACTCTCCCCCAAAGTGATTATAACTCCACTTAAAGAAGCAGAACTCATAAAATTATTTTCTAACGCGTGGAGATATATTCAATTCGCTGTTACGAACCAATTTTATATGATTTCAAAAAGATTCGATGTTGATTATGATCATCTAAGAATTTCAATGACAGAGGGATACGGCAGACTTGCTAATCTTCCACGAGCAGGTTTCGCCGCAGGACCATGTTTGCTAAAAGATACCATGCAACTAGCATCATTTGACTATTCAAATTTTCAGATTGGGCATGCAGCGATGAGGATAAACGAAGGGCTACCAAACTTTTTAGTTGAAGAATTAAAAAAAGTTCATGGAGACTTGCATAAAAAGAAAATCGGGATCCTCGGAATGGCTTTCAAGGCAGATATAGATGACATAAGAGATTCATTATCCTATAAACTTGGAAAAATTTTAAGATTTAATGGCGCAGATGTTTCTTACACAGACGAATTCGCAAAAAACCCAGACTTCATAACAAAAGAAGAACTAGTGAATAAATGCGAAATTATTATCGTCGGAGTTCCCCATTCAGCTTATTCAAGTTTAACCATTCCAAAAAATGCCGTCGTTGTTGATTTGTGGGGAATTCTTAAAAAATCTGATGGAAACTAAATCAATTCTTTTGACTGGCGCATCCGGTAAATTAGGTCAGAGTATAATAAATTCTAAATTATTTGATCATCTTTTGACTCCCTCAAGAGATGAATTGGATATTACAAATACAGAATCTGTAAGAAAATATTTCAATAAAAATAAATTTGAAATGATAATTCACTGCGCAGCACTAGCGCGAATGGTATTGTGCGAGCAAAATCCTTCACTTGCAATACGCACAAATATAATCGGAACTTCAAATCTTGTTAATCATCTCTATGAAAACAAATTAGAGTCAAAAGTAAGAGTTGTCCATATTTCTACCGATGGAGTTTATCAAGGTACAGACGGAAATTATTCTGAACAAGATCCAACAATCCCTTACAATATTTATGGATTAACAAAATTAGCTGCAGAATTTCCAGTTTCAGTTCTTCCAAACCATGTGATTATCAGAACAAGATTTTTTGATCCGGCTGATGCTAGATTTAATGATTACGCAGACGACATTTATACTTCAAAAATTCCTATTTCAGATTTAGTTGAAGCAATTAAGACACTTTCAATTTCAGATTACATCGGAGTAATTAATGTAGGAGATAAAAAAATGTCCGAATATGAACGCCATAAACTATATCAACCTCAAATTATTAAATCATCATACGAAAAAATTCAATCGCAATCAAAAGTTAAATTAGCAAAGGATGCGTCAATGAATATCTCGCTTTGGGAAAGAATAAAAAATGAAAAAAAGAAACACTAAACCCAAATTATCCCTTATTATTCCGGTGTATAATGAAGGAGCAAATCTTAATATCTCAATAAAGTTTATAGAATCGTATTTAGAAATGGATCATGAGATATTAGTTTGTTATGATTTTGATGAAGATGATAGCATTCCCGTAGTTAAAAAATTACAAAAATTATATCCAAACATCAAACTTGTAAAAAATAATCTTGGAAGAGGAGTTCATAATGCTATTAAAGCAGGAATTAAAGACGCTTCAGGAGAATTATCTCTAATTCTTACAGCAGACGATATAGGGCCCGTAATCTCAATCGGAAAAATGATAACCTTAATGGATAGAGGATGTGATATCGTCGGTTGCACAAGATACGATTACGGAGGAAGAATCTATGGAGGTTCATTAAGTGAAAGAATATTATCTAAATTATCAAATAAACTCTTTTATCTATTTGTATCAAAAACGTTTACTGATTCAACTAATGGAATAAAAATGCTGCGAACATCGAGATTTAAAGATATAAATTTTGAAGCGAAAGTTGGCTGGTCAATTGGATTCGAAATTGCAATAAAATCTCAGATTGAAAGAATGAATCTTGGTGAAGTTCCTATAAGTTCAATGAATAGGTTTTATGGAGGTAAATCTAAATTTACTTTAGGACCATGGGTTAATGAATATACTCGGTGGTTTTTTTATGGATATAAAAAATTGGCATTCCAAAAGAACAAACCTAAAGTTCTAAGACTATAAACTCACAACATGATACTGTAACCTTATCGTCATCTCTTCAATTTCGCCAAATATTTGATCAAACTCAATAATTTGTTT
>PFCY01000051.1 GCA_002763085.1 Candidatus Pacearchaeota archaeon CG10_big_fil_rev_8_21_14_0_10_32_14
TAGAAACTAGCCCATTTTTATAATCAATCGAGAAATAAATAATTTGCGGGAAGAAACTCACCCCATCTTGAAAGATGGAGATTTCTTTTTATTTGATTATAAGTGAGAGATTGCCTATCTGATTATTTTCCTTTTTTCTTACTCCTCTATCTTTTGAATTTCTTTTCCATCTTCTTTTTATTTTTGGCAATTCTTTTTCAACAAATCTGTCCACTTTCATATCAACAACTTGCATTTTCCAATCATAATTTCCTTTAAAATCAAGAAGCTCTCTCTTCCAAACTTCATATAAAACTTTATTATACATTGTATCTAAAACTACGCACACATCCATAAATTCACTTTTTTCAATCATCTCTACCTCCTTAAGTTCGGGTCCTTCATACTTCAATCCCAAATATCCACAAACGTATTCTTGTTGATTTCCAAATTCTTTGGTTGGAGGAGAAATGATATATTGTGGCATTTTCGCTCTAACCAAGAAATCTAACAAATTGGCATTAGAAAATCTAGGAACTCTATAATCATGAAAATAATAATCTTCAAAAGGATATTTCTCAAGTTCAAAAACAACTCTTTCAATCTCCCCACTGAATTCCATGCAAGAAAAAGTAAAAAACCATTTATAAGTATTGTAGAAAAATATTATATATTCTAAATAATTCAAAAAACATTAAAAAACAAAATAAATTCATCTTCTTCTTTTCTTAGAAGATCTTACTGCTTTCTTGGCAACAAATTGTCGACTATTCTTATATGATCTTGCTCCACCCATATCGCGATTCTTTATATTTTTACATAAAACTGCATGTAAAATTAAAGCAACTGCAGCAAGGACAACAATCCATCCTGCCCAATACGAACCAACTGAACCTGGCCAAAAAGCAAACACTAGTATAATGATTCCGATGATTAACTCTGTTGTATATATACAATTACACATTTTTCCTCCTTTATATCTTTTAATGTATATATCGAAATATATACTTTAGAGTTTTTAAATGTAATTATTGAAGAGAAATAAATTATTCTATTTTATAGAATTGAGTAAAGATCCTTAAACGGTAAATATGATTCCAAATTTTCATCGAATTAATTTGTTGAAAAAGTTATTTTCAACAATTTTCTATTATTCTATTTTTATGTTGTCTAGATAAATAACTCTTTGCCCCCCAGCAGGTGGATCTATTACATTACTTAAGTAAATTACAAGTCCTTCATCAATGTTATCAATTACTGCACCTTGAAGAGAGATTTCTTTTTTAGTCCAAGTTGTCGGAATAGAAATAAATCCCGTTGTTCTCGAAGGAAATGAGTCATTCCATTGTGCACCAGGAGTATGATTGGCTCCAATCTTAAATTCTGCTTTTGTATTGGGGGTATCCGATTTTATATAAAAAGATAATTTAGTTGCACCGCCGGGAATTTTATAACCCGGATCGTTTCCCCAATTATTTAGAGGAAATTGCCAGAAAATTCCTGTTCCGCTCCATTCTCCAATACCAGTATACGGAGGAGAATAAACCAAACGAATGCAGCTGTCACCTTCAAATGGATTGGTCTTCCAATTTTCATCAAATTCTAAAGTACCATAATCTCCAAATTTTCCAGAAGGAAAAAAATGATTATCACTACTACATCCATCTTTATATACATTAAATGGAACCGCTATAGGTGTCGCAAAATCTCTACCTGGCCGATTTATTGGAACAATTCCTGGAAATAAAAAATCAATCAGGGGTTTAATTGTTCCATTTGAATATGCAACTCCAAACTTGTGTTCAGCATTCCCAAATTTTTCTTTCCATTTTTCATCAAACAACTCAAAAAGAAAATATTCAATGTTGTTTTGATCTGCTTTTAAAACAAAATCATTTATAAATTTTGCTTGATTCTCTTCCGACGGAACCGCGCTTCCTATGGCACTTCCACCAGATGGCCAACCCGTTTCTCCAACAACAATTCTTTTACCAGGATACATTTCACGCAAGGTGAGCACATCATTCACTACAACTTGCGCACTATCATTCACATTTACACCACCATAATAAGGATGATCATTTAGCATAATAAAATCTACATGATTGACAAGTTCAGGATAACTCATCCAAACATCAAACGTTTCTGCCGTTGTAATCAGAATATTCGTTTCAGCATTTATATTATCAATCATCCCATAAAGGACGCTCGGAGGTTGTCGATTGAAATGTAATGTTTCATTTCCGACGATTATTCCTTTACAATGAGTATCATTCTGATCTATGACTTTCATTTCAAGTGCAGCAAGTCCAGCAGAATTACAATCTTTTATATCATCTTCAATCCAAGTACTCGCAACATAATCTATATTTCTTTCAGAAAATATTCTAGGCAGTTCACCTAAAGTTCCTCGACAATCATAAAATCTTGCCATTTTTCCAGTCTGCATATAAAAATCCGCATCTTCTTCTAGATTTTCAACTGGGGGTTGCATAAGTCTGTTTGGATCTTCCCCGTCTCTGAATGGACCATAACAAAATCCAAGTATCAAATCACCTTGAGTTGGAGTTGGCGTCGGAGATGGTTCTATGATTTCTGTAGGACTTGGAGTCGGTGTCGGTGTAAATTCTATATTTTCTGTTGGAGTTGGAGTCTGTGTCTCTGTTTGCAGAACCGAATGCCAATTTTCTTTTAATGAAATTACATATTCCGGAGAAGCATCATTAATATTTTCACCATACCATGTCGTTGTTAAAGCAAAAGCATCTTTAGAATCAATTTTATAATCATTATTTAAATCTAAATTCCTAGAATCAATAGACGGAGAAAAAAACATAGCTCCAGAAGCGATAATTCCAAGAAGAGATTTTCGTAATGACATAGTTTTAGAAATTTATTAGTTATTTAAAGATTGTCAATATACAGAATAATAAAGATATTATCCCTCATAACAATCCTTATATAATTCTATATTTGGGTTTAAATATGCCAAAGAATTATAAAGTTATTGCTCGAAAATCAAGATTAAACTACGATTTAAATTTGGATGGCATTCAAACTTTAAGCGAAGTTATAAAAACATTACAAGAAATTTTAGATGATCTTCCAAAACCAAAATACAATCCAAAAGTAAATGCCTATGTCAATGAAGAAGGATTAAATATAGTATTAGAAGAAGACGCTCATATCGATGAGAGATGATCAAAACCCATATTACCTCAAACTCTTTTGCACTTTTAAATTTTAATCATTCGTTTACTCTCAATCGCCTCGGATGAGGTCCTCCTCGCCCTAAAGAGCGGGGTATCTTTACGCTCGTATCGGATTAAATTTTATCACATATATTTCAGGATTATCAACATCTTCTATAAAAAAATATTATTAAAGAAATTTGGATTAATTTATTCGTTCGAAAAAATCTCGTTCTCCGTATCGCATAATTTGTGAGCATTAATCTGTGAAGCAGCAAAATATTAATCAGTTTTTCTTTCCCTCCTCCCTCCCCTCAACCTCGAAGGTAGAGGCTCCTCCCAGATTAGTGGGTGGCGAGCAATTTCGTGATAAGGGTGTAAGTGCGGGAATAGTGGGCGAGATTGCGAGTAGGGGAGACATTAGTAGGATAACGAATGATTAAAATTTACAAAAAAAGTTATGAACTCGAGTTGGATGGACGAACTTTCGAGATCATAACCTAAAAAAATTCTTGTAATCTTCTTTGCGTCTTCATCGTCTTCAAAAGTTTACTCTTATCAAAAATAGAAGTCGGATCAAAATCATATTTGACTTTCGCAATTTGCTTTGCTGAATTAAGCATTTCATTTTTGTCTATAAATTTTATTCCTCTTCCTTTCATCGTTTTTCGTGTAGATTCTCTTACAACCCAAACTCCCAAAGCCGCCCAATACGACGGAGTTTCAAGCCGTATCGCAAGAACACTCGCTTGTTTTCGTCTTTGATTTAATAATTCCAAAATCGGCAAGCGAGCCGCATAATATCCACCAACAGTATTTGAAGCATAAGTCTTACGTCCATAATAACCTTCATCATCAGTTGATGCTTTCATTACATCGCTAGGATTCCATGATGATCCTGGAAAATATAATTCAAACAATTCGTAACTCCAAATTCCAGGAAACAAAAGAACTAAATAATAATTTCCCATAAATCCCCCCACATAAAATTCATAATCTTCAATCCAAGGATAATCTCTTATTTTTTTAAGCAACATTTTTCCAAGTGTATCGTCCGTTGTTGTTATAGACCATCGAGTCGGAACAAGCTTTCTGTTTTTTTTCATTCCTAAAACGCCAATACTTAAAATTTTATTTAAAGTATATTCATCAAATTCATTTTTATAGAGATATTCCATTGCTTCCACAGCTTTCATATCATCATTATAGACTTTGTCGATCTTTTGAGGAATCGTCGGATTTCCAACCACTCTGGCTTTTTTGAGTGTGCTTCTCATTCCGTGAGGTGTTACGACTCTGTCAATCCCTTTATTTAAATGGAGCTGTTTTTTTAACTCAATCTCCACATCAATTTGTTTTGTTGACATAGCAATTTCTTTTGCAATATCTAAAAACTTCTTCCCGGAATGAGAAGACTGACTTCTTACATCATTGACTTTTGTTTGAAATCTTGAATTCATAAGACCACTTCTCAACAGAACGACATCTCCCACTTGAAAATTTTCATCTGCCCAATATTTTTCGGCAGAATACATCCAAGAATTATCTTCTCTTTCAAGCGGAGAGAGAATGCCGACATTTACATTTGGGTATTTTAGTTTACTTCCGACAAAAACGCTCGGTGGAGAATTACTATCGAGTTTATTTATATTTTTTAAATCTTTAAATTTGAACTTCGTTTGTGTAACTTTTTTAATTGTTTCAAACTTTATGTAATCAAAATTTTCTACCATTAAATATTGAAAAAATCAAACTTTAAATTAATTCATCTTCTCGACTAAATGACAGTAGTTCTCTTTTTATTAATTCGTCTTAAATCAGGATTTAAAAAAAGTTTTTCAGCTCTGACTAAAAATCTCAAGTCGTGGGTAATTTGGTCATCATCTCCTTCACCAAAAAAATTAGATTTTATTCGACTGGCATAATGAGCTAAATGTTTGGATTCTTGCGATAAATGACGCCTTTGTTCGACTGATAATCCATGAATGTCATTAAAGTAGTCATATGGATTTAAAGGGTACATAGATATAATATCCGTTTCATCGATGACCAATCCACCAACCTTACTCTTTTCACCTTCTCTTAAAGTAAGAAAGGGTAAACCATATCTCTCAAGATATCCAAATTTATATCTGCCTTTAAGTCCATCTATTATTCCACTGCATATTTCTATTTCAGTTTCTTCCATAAGCTTTACTCTGAGGTATATATTTATTAATTTATCTCAAAAGGAAATATTCTTTCTTGGTATTCTCTGAGCAAAATCAAAATGATCAGCTTCTTCTCCTACTTTTTTTATTAATTTTGGAAAATGAGCATTATGTGGAATAAAAAAGCCAAACTCTTCAATCAATCTGGACTCAAGTCTAGATAATTCTTGCCATGCATGATAAATTCCATTATCCCGAGATAAAATAGCAACACTACCTCGAGTATTTGATAAAACTTCACCAGAAAGCAATAAATCAAAATCTGTCTGGCTTAAAGAATATTTTTCTCTTAGAAACATGACCTCATCCTCAACCAATTTATATAATCCTTTTTCATCTTTTGATAACATAAGAACTTTTTTGTTATTGCAAATGTAGGACGCAAGTCTTTCAAGTTCTTGTTTTGTCCTTAAATAAGTTACTTCCGGTGGATAAAATTTTCTTTGATTCTTGCTCATTCCTTTAACAAACCTAATTTGTCTCGATAATCCTAAAGTATCAAAAGCTTCAACCATTACTTTTTCTGTAAAATAAATATGACCTCCATTGTTCACCTCCTGTTGTAAAGTCCTCGCAAAACTTTCCTCTTCTTGAAGTCGCCTCATCTGTCCTGATCTAGTTTCAGACACCCTAGGAGATAAAGTACAAGTATCAAATAAAACTACATCATAAATGGAAAATACCTCAACCACATCAATTAAATCACTCATTAAGAAGAGAGCATATTTTTATTTTTAAATAAATTGGTTTAACAAAATACTGTTTATTTTTATATAAATCCCTTCTTCCTTACCCCAGAATTAACTATCTCAAAATTCATTGTCTTTTGAGGTAAACTCCTATGCTTAATCAAAACCGCCTTTCGTCTTCCGCCTTCGTTCTCAAGTTGAATTATGCATTTACTCCAATATTTAAGTAAATCTCCCCCCACTAAACTCATTTCGGGCTTTATACCTTTTCTTCTATCTTCATCAGATTGAAATTCTTTGTAGACTTGATTTGTTATGATGACAGGAATCTCTTGTTTACGGGAAATCTCGGCTAGGAATTTTATTTGCTTCGCCATTTCTCGATTTACGTTTTTAATTTTTTCGTCGTCTTTCAACTGCAAAGCATCTCCGAGTTCAAGTCTATAGAGCATCACCATACTATCAACAACAATCAAACCGACGTGATCCTTATTTATCTCTTTACTTAATTTTTCAAAATCTTTTTTTTGTTCTTCAAATGACGTTGGCTTAAGTAAAAGAATATTTTCAAGAATTGAATCGTCTTCTTTGTTCTCTTCGAGAAGTTGTCTTATTCTATCAATAGAAAATCCTCCCTCAGTATCAACGAAAATTACTTTGTTTCCTTTCTTTGCTTGACTCACTGCAGCGAGCATTACAAGATTTGTCTTTCCAGTTCCAGGTCCGCCTGCAATCATCGAGATGATATCAGATTCATAACCTCCGAAAAGCCATTTATTGAGATCATAACTTCCGCTAGAAATTTTTTCTTGTCTTTTTATTGTCATGAAATAAAAAAAGAATATGAGATTATAATAATTTGTGTGGCGAACAAATTCGTTATTTCAAACATTCCCTGGGCTGGGCGAGGACAGGAGTGGATGGCGAGCAATTTCGTGATAAGGGTGTAAGGAGAGATGGTGAGCAAGATTGCGAGTAAGGTTTACGAATTTGTGAGCGAAACAAAAAGAGGATTAATAAAAATATATGTGACGAGTGATTTCATTATTTCATTAACTACTCAGGAGGGTAGCTGAGAAGTGGATGGTTGGACAATGAAATCACGAGTAAAAAAGAAAGAGGTATGTTTTAAGGATTGTTGTTGTAGGAATCTAACATTTTTGAGGAAAGCTTAAATAGAAAATTTATTAATGCGTTAAGTTCAATTAGAGATATAGAAAAAAATATTATTGTAGTTGACGAAAAATATAATATTATAAACCTTACACCTCGAAATCTTGTCGATGAGAAAGGCCTCCGATATAGAGTTTCCGCTTTATGGGTAACCGATTCTAAAGGGAGAATTCTCCTCGCTCAAAGAGTTTTGACTAAAAGGCATAATCCTGGAAAGTGGGGTCGGGCAGTTGCAGGAACAGTTGAAGAAGGAGGATAGTATGAAGATAATATAAAAAAAGAAACTAAATAAGAATTAGGAGTTGTTTTAAAAAAATTCAATAAAGGACCAAGGGTAAAAAGAGACTCGCATTATAAATATTTTACCCAGTGGTTCACAAGCATTATCGATAAACCTATTGAAGAATTTAAAATACAGGAGGAAGAAGTTGCACAAATTAAATGGTTTACTCAAAACGAACTTGAAGAATTTTTGAAAAACAATCCAGAAGATTTTATTTCAGAGATGTAAGAGATTGTTAAACTATTTAATTGATCTTTGGAAAGTTCATCTCCGTAATTTTACAAACACAAATTCCCCGAGATCTTTTGTAATTAAAACACCATGGTGTTTTACACTTTTCATCATGATTTGATAGTCTGTGCTACTTGGAGCATTGACAGGAACTAAAATCTTTCCACCTTCTTTTAATTGGTCGATTAACCTTTTTGGTATCTCATCGCACGCGGCTGTCACGATAATCCTATCGTAGGGAGCTTTTTTTCCGAAACCTTTTGTTCCATCCTCTTCATAAATTTCAACATTATTTATTTTAAGTTTTTTTATGATCTGCCTAGCATTAAATATGAGTTCGGGAATTATTTCAAGACTTACAATCTTGCCTGACTTACAAATCTCACCAATAAGCGCCGCATTATAACCTGAACCCGTTCCGACTTCAAGGACAGAGAAACCTTTTTCGTCTTTTAATTCAAGCCACTGGAGCATCATCATGATCGTCGTAGGCTGGCTTATTGTTGAATTATATCCTATAGGCAGGGAGTTATCATCGTATGAATTTTTAATAAATTGAGGTAAGACAAAATCCTGGCGCGGAACTTTCTTGAAAGCATCAATTATCTTTTTGTCTTTTACAATTCCGTTCTCTATCCAAAAATCGTAAAGTTCTTTTTTTTCTGAACTAAATCTTGATTTTTTCATAGAATAATAAGAACTTTGAAATTAATAATATTTGTGTCCCTTTTAAAAAGAAAATTAAAATAATGATGGGCAAAGACTAACTTTAGACTTTCGATATTCTTTAGCGAGATACTCTCCCTCCCCAAAAAAATCCCTGCCTTCTTCAGACAGAAATCCCCCATATTCATTAAATAATCGTAGTCCAAGTTTTGCCATGACTTATTTATCTTTAGAGATTACATAAAATCCCGTTTCAATCCTTAATAATTTTCTGTCTTTAGTTTGATATACTGCTCTTTCTTGTCTAAAATTCATAGGCATTGAAAAATATCTATGACCTTCTTCTCTTTCTCCGAAATGTGAACCTCGTTCAACTAGATTAAATCTGTCTCCACTGTCAATTTCAACGAAAGGATTTTCTCCAAAATCATATCTGACAACTTTACGTCCATGCTCTTTAAATTCAAAAGCAATTTCATCTCTTTGTATATTTCCTTGAGCATCAACTACAATATAATCAAGTCGAGAAACCCAAACTACTCCATTTCCATCTTCAATTTCATTTTCTGGAAAACCGTTAGAATCTAATAAACAATTAAGATGAAATCTTTCAACCGTAAAAAGTTGATGATTAATTTAGTATAAAAATATTTATGTTATAGAATAATTATAAAAATTTATTCACATAAAATACTGGCTTAATTACTTTAATTTCTTGAAGTCGCCTTCAATCTTGTCAAGGTCTTTTGTTATTGCTGCAACAGCATCTTGAACAGCTTTCTTAGGCGCCTTGCCCTTCGTTTGAAGAAGCATAACAGGTAACTTTGTAGGATGATCTCTTTTCCAAGCTACAAAACTTACAGTTGAGTCGTTATTAAGATAAACTCTTAAAATTTCAGCTAAAGTAACATTTTCAATTTGAAACTCAATTTCGTCTTTCTCTGATTTTAAAACATTAATTTCCATTTAATAGAATCAAAAAGGTGATTTATAAAGCTTTTTCTTCATCTTCTGGCTCTATTTTCACTATTTCTGTATCAATATTATCACCTTTTTTTACATTCTCTATTCGCTCATACTCTTCTTTTAGCGCCTCTTCCTCGGCTTCCCTAAGAATCTGCACATTCTTCTTATAAGAAAATTCATCTTGAATTCTATTCAAATCCTTGACCTTCATGTCCCTCATTTCATCTTTTATAACGTCAAATCTCAAAAGATCAAACTTACCCTTCCTTATGAGCAATTGGTCTCTTTCTCCTAGATCATAATTTTTATCTATATCCACATCCCTTCTTATCAAGATATTAAGGTAGCTTTCAAGCTTCTTAACGAGTCGGACATTATCTTCAGGCATCTTTCCCTGCTCTGCCATTCTTATCGCGATTTCGCTCTCTCCGATTTCTAACGCCAATTGCGCCTGACTCATTTTTTTATCTCTTCGTGTCCTCATAATGATCCAGTGAAAATTATCGATTAACGGGACTAACGGTTTCCCAGAAATATTTACAAATTTCTTTTCATAATTCTTATCTATAATCTCCTTAAGAGTAAGGTTGTAATTTGCTATCTCTTTTTTCTTTTTCTCTTCCTCTTGTTTTTTTTCCATAAATTCCTTACCCCTATTTTTTGCCAGCTCTTCGCTGACTTTTTTTATAGCAGCCTCTTCTCTTTTTATTTGCTCTGATTTTGGCATTCTAAAAATAGGGATTTTTTCATCATCAGCGCATTTCTCACATATGAGTTCATATCCTTCTTCCATTATTCCATTATATAATTTGACATCTTTTCCAGAAATACCGCATATAAAACAAATCTCTTCCATATTCAAATCATATTTTAACCGTTTTTTAAGATTGCTGTCATAAAGAACCTACTTCAACTTATCTTCTATTTCATTTACATCAGTCGGTTTTACAACTTTATCTTTCTCATTAATGATGATAGTATTTGGATCGGTCACATCATACTTTTCCATAAGTTTTTTCACAAGTTCACTATCAAGATCCATATCAAAAGAATAAATCACAGTATTATCTAAATTTCCAGTATAAACCACACCTAAAAGCCTTCCAACTTCTTCACTTTCAGTGATATAATCTTTTTGATTTGAGTAAAAAAATAATATAGTATTCAAATTCAGCGCGCAATCTTTTTGCAGATCTTTGATAAATTCATAATGCTCCAATTCAACTAGTGTATAAAATTTCTTCCTATACAAAACTCTGCTATCATGTTTTCCCAGTTTTTTTTCAAGAGCGTCTATCATTCTTCCCTGAAAATGTAAATCTTCCGAAACAACATCAAGAGATGTATCTGGACACATATTTGTGCCAAATAATGTAAAATCTATTTTATCCACAAAAATTTCATAGGCGACATTATCATGCAGTTGTGAAATTCTTTTAAATTCTAAATACGAAATTAAAAAAGTTATTCCAAATCCAAGCAGAAATATTATACTTCCGATTATTAAAGCCTGGACATACCTATTTTTATTTTCTATTTTTCTTTCCATATATATTGATGATAGTTTAGTTTTATATTAATTTATGTCCTTCCCTATTCAAGAAAGCATCATTTCCATTTTATAGTTTTAGCGAATATTGCATAAAATATTGAAACCGTCCACCATATTGCAAATAAAACTGAAAAAAGCAAAAAATAAATTGGAATATTGATGATAACCCCAGACGAATCCCCGATTTTTCTTATACCATAACGGATATAGGACCCCAAACAGACCATGAACACCAAAACGAAAATGACCACAGGATTTGTAAAATATTCAAACAAAAATCTTTCTATAAAAAACCTATTTATATCATACGCAGAATAAAAATTGAAATGGATGCTATTATAGAAACTGATCTCAGTAAAAACTTTATTAAGTGTATCGCCTATTGCATATATAGCTATGACTAGCGAGAATAAGATACTAATCCAAGCTATAGGTAAGACAAATATTCCTAAATCACCATATTTTTTTCCGAACATAGCTTTATATTTCCACATATTTTTAATCAATCCATAATACCATCTCCTTCTCTGTTTTAATAAATCAGAAAAATGTTTTGGAGCAATTGTATACGCCGGCGCTTCGAGACAATTCTCAATTCTGTATCCATTAAACTGTATTCTCAAAGCAATCTCTAAATCCTCTGTAATATTTCCGACATCATAACCCCCATATTCATCAAAAAAACTTTTTCTATAAGCAGAAAATGCGCCGGGAGTGATATAAATTGAATTTAAAGAAGCAAAAGCTCTTCTCAAAAAAAGTCCTTGTAGGTATTCAACGTGCTGTACTCTTTGCCAAATTGTTTTTGGTTTTTCTGTAACCATTCCTGGAGTGACGGAATAAACTGTCGGATCTTTGAAATATCGTGTCATATTTATAAGACTATAATTCTCAACTCTTGTATCGGCATCCATAGTAAAAATAATCTCGGCATTCGCTTTACTGATTCCAAGATTTAAAGCGCTTCCTTTTCCCCCATTTTCTTTATGAATAACTTTTAAAAAAGAAAATTCTTTCTCAAGTTTTTTTGCATTAGAAAAAGTATTATCTTTACTTCCATCATCAATTACCAAAATATCTAACTTCCCTTTGGGATATTTAGAAACTGCAACACTCCTTATCGTCTTCTCTATTGAATCTTCTTCATTATAAGCCGGAATTAAAACCGTAACTTTAGGAAGTTCATTATCAGCGTAGAGTAACTTCTCCTTTTTCCTATACGCAAAAAAACTCAAAATATAAAATGTAGTTGCCACTAATCCAAGGTATATAGAAGCATAAATTAATATTCTAATCAATTCCACCATTTTAAATTTCTAAAATCAGGCAATATTTAAGGTTTTAGAAGGTGAGATAGACTAATCAGATAAAACCATATTGTAGAGAGTATTCGATTTAGAATTGTAATCTCCATTAACGATTATTTTAGGATTATCTCTCTTAAACTCACTATAACTAAAAAAAGAATAAGGTCCTTGTCCAGGATCAATATACCCCGCCATGCAATCATTGGCGCATTTATTATGTGTACTTAAATCACCACATTTGCTACTGCAAACACTTAATCTTTTATCATAAGAAATCACAGTCATATTTCCAACCAATATAGAATAATTCTTTCCCTCATATACAAAACTTGCGTATGAGATTGTACTATCAATATCCACATCCGATTGATAAATGTTGTACAAATCATAATCAGTTTCAAACTCTACTTGATTAGTATTTTTTTGAATTGAAAAAAGGAATAGAATTATCAATATCACCAAAACCGCAACACCAATTCCAATCCACACACTCTTTTTCATAAGAATAAATAAGAAGTATCATTTATATAACTTTCTTTGATTAAATGAATATAAAGAGAAGCTTAAATTTTTTGGTCGGACTAACGTTAGGAAATTCAAATACGGATAGGGTGGGTCTCTCGTTTGAAAAACGAGATTTAAGTGGGGAATTACCGACCAAAAAATTAGAAAAATTGTTTAATGCAAAAAAAGTTTGATGACTGGCTTAAAATTCACTCATTCCTCATCGTCATCATCCGCGTCTCCGGTTTCAACCCGAGGAATTTCACTCACAACATCGTTATCTTCTCCTGTTGCCATTCCAAAATAATCATAAAACTCATCGCTCAAAGTCAAATCGTTCGTATGTCCAACTTTCTTTTTCTTTATTAAACCTAAATCAACATATTTCTTTATATGATCGTAAGCTTTGTTTCCTCTAATTTTTATAACAACACTTTGCTTTATCGGTTGTTTGTAAGCAATTATCGCAAGAGTTTCTTTCTCTGCTTTAGTGAACTCACTTCGTCCAGTTGCGAGCCGATTAATAACTTCATTATACTCAATCTTAACATCCATTTTATACAAATTATTTTTATTTACGATCTGTAAAGCTGACGCCTCGTCATTTTCATATTTATCACTAAGTTTTTCAAGAAGCTCTCTCAATATAATTGGATTAGTATCAGTATAAGAAATCAATTCCTGCAAACTCAAAAAACGCCCCGAAACAAAAAGCACAGCTTCAAGTTTTCTAAGTGCTTCAACTTCTTTTTCTTCATCAAGTTCTTCAATTGCGGATTTTCCATGTTTTCTTGGAACTTGATCCTCCTCTTCAGATTCCTCTTCAACTTCTTTTGTCTCCATATTGTAATCAATTTCATCATCAGTTACTTCCCCTTTATCTTCAAACTCCTTTTTTTCTTTTTCAATCGCTTCTAAATCTGCTTTTAATTGCTCTTCATTTAATGGAATTTCAAATTCAATATCTTCATTTTTTTCAGAATCTTTTTCATTTTCAATTTCATCATCCACGTCTTTTGTTAAAGATCCATCTAAAACTTCCAAAACTTTCTTAGCACCATCAAGAACATAATCTTTTTCCTCTTTCTTTTTCATTATAATGAATGAGAGATGGAGGTTTTAAAGATTATGGATTGTATTTAACAATCTAATGGTTTTAATTTATTGAGATAAGGATCATAAAATTTTCCACTAAATGTTGAAAGATAACTTAACCTACATTGCCCATTTAGATTAAATTTGTAAAACTTGCCTGTGTTATAAGGAATAGAGTCTTCTTTTGTTTCAATCAAAATGATTAAACGATTTTTTATCCCTTTAAACACTAAAGTATAAGTATAATAATCATAATCTTTTGTTCTAGTCATATTTTCAAGATAACCCCCGACATACAACGGTAATTGTTTATCTTCCCAATCATCACATCTTTTTCCAAGTGAAATCTTAGACACTGCCTCATTATCTAATCTTTCAGCAAGTTTCTTGCAATTATTTATATTATTAGAATTAAAGTATAAATAAAAAAAATACAATCCAACTAAAATAATTACTACCACAAGAAGGATATATCTCTTTTTCATAAGCTAAATAAAATGGCTATTTTTTTAAATCATCTGGTTTTATACTCATAAATGAAAAATCCACCAATATCTTTAACATGAGTAAAATAGGGGTTATTCTTTAATCTTAAAGGCTGTGGCTCTTCATAATCAAACATACCTATTAATAAACCCGGTTCTTTCATACTATTTTGAAATTCTGAATAAAATTTAGAATTATGGGGGTATAAAAATATAGTTTCTAATCCAGTATAATAAGCTAAAACAGGCCATCTTGTATTAGTATAAATTACTCCAGTATAATTCATTTCTTTAAGAATATAATTAGCTACAATCATCTCATCAGAGACAGTATAATCAATAATTCCTATTTCATTAATATAGGTTATTCTTGGATAAACTAAAAATCCAAGGTATAAAATAAAAATTATCCAAAGAACAATTTTGTAAGATTTTTTAACATGCTCAAAAAACAATGAAAATCCTTTTGAAGCCAACAAAATCACAGGAACTGTCAATGGCAAAATATATCTTAACTCTTTATGTGGAGTTTTTGTTATATACCACAAAAATAAAGCTGTCCATAAGATTAAAACCAAATCTATTTTAATATAATTCCAATTCTTCTTTTTTATCTGAATAAAAAGATTAAACAACCATAATATTAAGCCTAAAACAACCAATTTTGTGAAAGCTTCTGAAAACTTAAAAAAATAAAAATAAGTACTTTCATTTTTATCTAAAACGAATGTTGGACCTTTGATAAATGGTATTAAAAAATTGCCATAACTTATCTGCATCCATATAAAATAAGGAGTCAGAACTAAAGCAGCTCCAACTCCAAATAATAAAATCTTCTTAATAGAAATTTTATTTATTAAAAAATAAAATATTAATATGGGAAAAAGTAATATTGCAGTAAATTTCATTAAAACTGCAAGAGAACAAAAAATTCCTGACAAAAACAACATTGATTTTTTATCATTAAACAATGCAAAATAAAAAGAAATAGCCATTAATGTAATTACGGAAGCATCGGTTAATAAATAATTAGAATTTCTTATTATAAATGGTGCAAAAGCAGATATCAGACCAGCAATTACTCCTGCTCTAAAATTATACAATTTCTTTCCAATTAAAAAAATAAAGACTGGCGCTAAAGTATTGATAAATGCAACTAAAATACTTGCCGAAAAAACATGGTGTTTAATAAAAAAAACCAAGAAAAACAACATAGATAGTAATGGTGGTCTAAAAGAAAATTCATTATAATTTGTTCTACCTGAAAAAAATATTTCTGCATGTTGTAAATAGACGGTTTCATCCCACCAATGTGATATTCTAATTGGAAATAATCTTAGATAAAAAGCTATCAAAAAAACTAAGATAAATAAAATTATTTTAAGTTTATTTTTTGATACAAAATCAATTATTTTATTATATTTAATCATTTCTATAAGTCCAATATTTATTTCCAACAAAGTTTATCCAGAGAGAGATTGCAATTGCAATTACTTGAGATAAGATATACCAAATCCTAAAAAATTCTGTCAAAAAATAAAGAAGTGACAAATTGATGATTAATGCGATAATGCTCACAACTATAAATTTAGTATATCTCTTAGAAGTCCTTTTTGAGAGCGAGGACTTGAATGTAAATAAAGAATTTAATATAAAACTATTTGTAACTGCAAACAAAAAAGCAATAACTGCCGAAATTAAATAATATATTCCTAAAAATTCAGTTGCTGAGTATAACACAATTAAATTAATTAAAGTATTTATCACCCCAATAAAACAAAACATAATAAATTGTCTAAATGTCTCCCCCTTTAACATTTTAATGCACTACAAATCTCAAAATTGCACCCATACCATGAGTTATATTCCAGAATTGCTCTCCCTCTTCAGTATCACTTGAAACAACTTCTATTTTAGAAGAAATATTTTCTGCCAGCATCTTCAGTTCCTTAAATTGATCCTTATTAAGCTTCTTAGATAAAATTAATGTTTCAACAGCGCCATTGTCTAGAGCTTTCTTTATCGGTTCATAGTCATAAGCAGTCATATCCCTGTTTCCTCCAAGATGGTTAAAAAAATTGACAAGCAATTTTTTTTCTTTAATAATTTCTTGTTTAGATAATATTTCTTTTGACTTTTCAACAAGTTCTTTTAGTCCAGATTCATCTGTATCTCCAATATCAATTACACCAATAATTTTTGTCCTCAAATTTGTAATTAAATATTCCCCATCAACCCATTCATCTTTTGTCGGAATAGGCCCCCCGACAATTATACCTTTAAGTTTAGGATTATCAATAAAACTATTCTTGACTTCTTCCGCAATTCTTTTATAAAACTCTTTTGTCAAACCTTCTGTAATTCTATGAAACCTTTGTGAGGATTGACCACCCGCCCTAACTTTTGAAGGGACCCCAGACGTCATTTTATGCAAAACTTCAATTCTTTTTCCTTCAAGTACACCAATTGTCGCTTCTTTTCTGTCCATAACTACAAGACCATAAATTTCTTTTATCTCGGTCATTTCTTTTAATGGCTCAAGAACAAATTCTTTATCGCATCTGTAAAGTCGCATCTTCATTTCTTCCGGAGGTTCGAATTGCCAAACTTGCAGATCGGATTGACCCTCAACTTTAGAAATATTCCCGCAAAATAAAGCAAGTCCATTATCTGGAGTTTTTTTGTAATTTTTTAGTTCCCTAGAGATCTTATCGAGTGAATCGGTTACATTTTTTCGAGTAGATGTCGACTTAATATTTTTAGCTGTCCCTTTCTCCGCTTCAAGCTGATTCGCAACGGTATAGATATTTTGCCCAGCGGGAATATAGATTGTAATCAGTTCGGTAGCTCGACCTCTATGTTGTTCAAGCTCAACAATCATTTCTTCAAGTTCATCTTTGGTAATTGGTGCCATATTTTATAGAGAATAAAGACGTTTATAAAATTAAGTAGAACATAAAATTCTAAACAATGGTTGGAACAAGGAATCCTTCTAAATCATGATAGTGATATCTTTGTTCATGTTCCTTATTTGTACCTTCATTTCTCAAGACCCAGTAAAACTCAGGATCATTTTCTTCCGTTCTGAGAACTCCAGTATGATAATAATTTCCAGAATGCCCGTCTTTTATAGCAACTAATCGTCCAGAATATTTTCTTAATAAACTTCTTGCAGTTTCTTCTTTTCCGTCCAAAACAATTTCTTCAAAAGAAGACGGCAATTTTATCCCTTTATGTTGATCTATTCTCATGATGAATCGAGACATTTAGACTTTATAAATAAATATATTCTAAAAACATATTATATCTAAACAAATTCAACCTTAAAATCAGAATCTTTCTGTATTTCTCTCGCATTCACATAAATGAATTAAATGAAGATACAATATTCATATATTTTAGTGTTTACTGAGTGATATTTACAAGAAAATCATGATCCCCCTCCTAATGGCTGCTGCAGTGTCACAAGGATTTTCTAAGGAAGTTGCAATTCCGGGATTGCATGGTCTCGATCTTGATTCAGGAAAGATAGACAGAACTCGGTATAATATCATACAAGTATATCAACAATTACAAGTCATCCCAACATTGGATTTTTCAAGTCTGAATTTTGGCGCCGATGTTAAAGACCTTGACTTGATACTCACATTCGAAGATTATAACACTATGTTGCTAAGTGCCATCAATGACGCTTCAATTGCAAAAATTGAAAGACAATATGAAAAAGTATCCCTAGTTGAATGGGATAAAATTCGCTTTGAGTCAGGAAGAGGCTATTTAATAAATGAAAAATATCAAAGAAAAGATGAAACTTTTATTATTTGAACTTCTCAAAATCGCTGTTTCAAATTTCATATTAATGCATATCATCCCCTTTTCAGAAATGAAAGAATTGAACACGAACATTATAACATCAGCGCCGAAATAGAAGAATGCACACCCTCTGCAAGCTTATCAAGCTCGCTAGAACAATTGTTGAAATCTTCAGATAGAGTCGCAACCATTCATACAGATCATTCAATAAATACAGACCTTAACGAAGACGGTATTCCTGATTTGATTCAAAATGCTACACGAGAAAATTGCTATGCGCTTCTTCCAGTAAAGTCATTCGATCTCATTACTGCCGATGAAGTTAGAAATGCTCTGTATGAACTTTCAGAAATCCCAAAAGAAAAGTTGTTTGCAGTCAAAACTTCCTCGGACGATTTTGCAAAAGTCGAAATGATCTCTGAAGAAAATGGTTTCCAATTAAAATATTCAGTCATCAAATCAAAGGAAGATGAAATGAGAGAATTTCTAGAAACATTACGATAAAAATCAGAATATTTTTCATCAATAAATAATTTACAAGAATAATATTCGATATCTGTCCTAACAAATTAGTTATCTTTTAAATATAATTCATTAAATATTAAAATATACGCTTAAGTGAATTTCTTTGCTTGATATCATCTCAACGCAAAACTTCCATTCAAACCAACTTATGCGTTTGAATTAAATCTTTTTCAAAATCCTTAAGTTCTTTCGGAATTTTTATTCCAGAGATTTCTGCTCTAAGCGATTTTCCTTCATCTTTTTTCTTTTTCCAAACCAATCCGTTAAACTCCATTATTTTTTCAATATTTTTTAAATCAGATTTTCCTTTCTTTGATTTAGGAAATTCTTTTTGAAGTAAATCGTTTCCTCTAACTTCAGATATTAATGTTGTAATTTGGGGGATGATTGGATAATATAAAATTAATAACCGATCAAGTAAGTAATTCAAAGTATATTTTGCTGATTCACTTTCAGTTTTTGAATAAATATTTTCTCCGTTATATGCCCTAGCTTTAACAAGTTCTAAATAATGTGAAGCAAAATCATCCCATAAAAATTTTCTAAGTCTTATTGCAGGATTATAAAAATTGTAAATATTATAAGCTTCATCACAAAATAAAGTAAGATCTTCCATATAATCTATATAGAGTTTATCTAGTTCCGTCAGATTTTTTATGTCAAACTTCTCAGGTTTTTCAAATTGACTTATAAAATTTGCGACATTTAGTAATTTAGTCAAAGTTTTCAATTCTCCTTTGATTTTATCCTCACTGCAACTCAAATCTTGTTTAGAAATATCTCCTTCACTAGCACTCCAAAGTCTAAATGCTTCGGCTCCATAAGCGTTCATAAGTTTTTGCGGATCAATAACATTACCTACAGATTTTGCCATTTTCCTTCCAGAAGCATCAAGAATATGTTGATGTATCCACGCTTCTTCAAAACAAAGTTTACCAGTTTCTAAGTATCCTCTAAGAATGGTATAATAAAGCCAAGTTCTGACTATCTCTTTTCCTTGAGGCCTCATCGTACAAGGATATGCTTTCTTAAAAAATTCGTCGTCTGTCTTGTATTTTAATAGATTCAATTCTGAAATCGATGAATCAAACCAAGTATCTAAAACCCTTTCTTCACCTTTCCATTTTAATTTTTTGAACTTTTCGTCTTTAAGGGTTCCAAGTTTTTTCATAGTCTTCTTATCGTAGATTTCTGCACCATTCGAAACGTTATGCAAATCATCTTTCCATGGACGATAATATTTTCCTTGAGTCGGAATAGCTACGAGTTCTATTCCTTTTTCATATTCGCTATACCATAAGGGAATTTCCGTTGCATAATATCTTCTTCTTGAAATCGGCCAGTCAATTGAAACAGATTCAATCCAATCATCTAAAATTTTTCTGGCTTGCTCGGGATAAAACTTCAAATTTTTGCAAATCTTTTTTATTTCTTTTTTCTTGTCTACTTGTCTGAGATAAAATTCTGGCATCTCTATAAATTCTACTTCAGCCTTGCTTCTTTCAGAAATAGGAGTTCTATGGGTTATCTTTTCTTGTTTGACGAGTAAACTCTTCTCTTTAAGAACTTCAATAATTTTTGCTCTCGCATCTTTAACTTTTAATCCCTTAAATTGCCCCGCTTGTTCATTCATAGTACCATCATGATTAATAGAAATTATCGGCGTTAATTTTTGTTCTCTAAAAAATTGGATGTCGCTTAAATCGCCTGCGCTGCACATCATAACTATTCCAGTACATTTATCAATTTGAGCGATTGGATGAGGTTTTATTGGAACTTCAATTCCAAAAAGGGGGGTAATCGCTGTCTTTCCAGTAAGATGTTTATATCTCTTATCATCTGGATGAAAAATGACCATTCCACAACTACAGATCAACTCCGGCCGTGTCGTCCCTATAACGATTTCTTCGCCCGACTCTTTAACTTTCCATTTAATGTCATTAAATGTCGACGGCAGATCAACATAGTCAATTTCAGAATCGGCAATTGTAGTTCTAAGTTTTGGATCCCAATTATTTATTCTCTTATCTTCATAAATCAATCCTTTCTTGAACAGATCAATAAAAGTTGATTGCGTCAAAACCCTATATTCTGGAGCATCAGTCAGATAAATACTTCCGATATCATTTCCTTGTTTATATGATGAAAATGAAATTCCAAGTTTAGAAAAACTGCTTATACTTTCGCTCGAAGTTTCTTTGAGAAGTTGTTCACAATAGGATATGAATTTTTCTCTCCCTACACTAAATGGAGAAACATTAAATTTTTTTTCTGCTCCCATCTCTATAGGTAGTCCATTTCTATCAAGCCCAAGAGGGAACAAAACTTCGTATCCTTTCATCCTTCGGTATCTTGCAAAAAAATCCATGTAAACATAAGTCGCAGCATGGCCAATATGTATTGGAGCATTGATATAAGGAGGAGGCGTGTCAATTGAATAAATTTTTTTCTTTGTCTTTGGATCAAAAGCGAATAATTCAGATTTCATCCACTTTTCGGTGATCTTTCCCTCGACTTCAATATTCCAATTTTTAGGAAGTTCAATCTTTGATTCAGCCATGAAATACATAGAAGAAGAAGGATTAAAAAGTTTTAGGGTTGAAGATAAATTACCTAATTTATCCTTCTCATCAATTCCTTCTTAACAATTTCTTTCTTTTCTTTTGAAATTGTAAATAAAACTCTTTCGACCATTTTTTCAGAAATAGTAAAAATATAATTTAATTTTATTACGCTGTCTTTGAATGCACCTTCTTTTTTATGCAATGGAACCCCTTTCATTTTCAGATTAGAAGTTATGCCTGCAACAATAACATTTCCTCCTTCTTCAAACAAAACTAAAGCAGGTCTTCTTTTAACTTCAAAAGTATCTGTATATTGTATTTGTGCAAGAATTACTTCTCCGAACTTATGCATTTAAACCCCCTCCCACGCCGCATCTTCTTTTAACTTCAAAAGTATCTGTATATTGTATTTGTGCAAGAATTACTTCTCCGAACTTATGCATTTAAACCCCCTCCCACGCCGCATCTTCTTTATTATCCCAAAGCTCTTTCATTTTATTTTGTTGAATTTTATGGAGAAATTCATCGTATTGATTTTTTTCTTTTATTTTAATAAATGTCGTAGCCATTTTCTCAAGCAGTTCGTTATAGGTCTGCCTGGGGTGTTCTCTTGCAACTTTAAGTAAATCGATAACTTTTCTATCAAGTAAAATAGTTGATTGTTCAGGCATTTTCATTATACATTGACTATATATCACTTATATATAAAACTTATTATACAATTTAAACAAGATTTTAAACTACTTTATCCTTAATGTCATATGGAAAATCGCTAAAAGATAATTTTTATACAATTAATTTAATTCATCCATAACTTTTGATTTCAAAGATTCATCTACAGGAAGAGTCGGATCTTTTAATAACGTAAAGTAGAGAACCGTTCCCATATAAACACCACTTATATGGAATTTTTTATAAAATTCATTCATCTTATCCATAAGCTCAAAAGTCTCTTGTTTTAATTCTAGTTCACATCGAGGAAGATTATTTTCTTGTCTGTATCTTGTTTCAACATATTCAGCATACTCATGTTCAGGTCTAACAACATAACCCTGATAAAGAAAACTTGCGATTCCATATCCTTCGGTGATCTCGTGGATAAGCAAAGCGACTCTTTCTTTTTCCGACAATGAATCGACTCTCGTTCTGTTAACCTGAATAGTTGATAGAGAATCTTCAACTAAAGCGTCTACAGAATGTCCTTTAATAGATATATCATCGACAAGTTCTATATTCAATTTTTTTGTATAATCTTCAAAAGATAAATCTAAATCCGTCCTGTTAAAATGAGGATACTCTCTTCGTATCCAATTTCCAGCTTGCTCCAAATATTTGCCCCAATTGTCTTGAGTGATCATCAAAAAAAATATTATATTGAACTTATAAAGATATCTTTAAAATAATTAATCTAAAAAATCAATCAGTTCTCTGCCTACACTTTTCAAATTCTCTCTGGCTTCTTCCAATTTTTTTCCGGCTTCCATCAATTCTTCAAGAATTGAATCGGGCAATTCAATTTCTCCTAAATATCTACCCTCTACACCCTGATTACCTTTTACTATATTTTGAGCTTCATCTAGAGCTTCAGTTTTGGTAGAAACGAAATCGATGCTATGTTCATATAGAAATCCATATCCAATAACGCACTGTCTAGGAACATAAATCCTATTCTGAAATGTTCCGCCAGAATGAATCTTGTCCATAATACCTTCATAAACAATTACTTGATATCGATGAGCTTTCATGACAATATCCTTTCTAATAGATTTATAAAATTAACTACATTTAAAGATATAATCTAAAATGAAAACCCAAACCGCAATCTCCTCATCAGTGAAAAAAAGCAAACTCGTTAATTCAGTAACGCCTCGGGTGGGCGGTAGGGGAGACGGTGGTGGGATAACTAGTTTGCGACAAAAGAAATCTATAAATCAACTCCGTGCCCTCAACAAATATTCTCCAAAAGAAATGCGGCTTGCGGCAGATTGGCCCAAAAAATGGCAAGCCCTAATTTCAACAATACTTTCAGCTCAAACAAAAGACGAAACAACGATTAGGATTTCTGAAATACTTTACAAAAAATATTCTTCACCTCAGAAATTATCAAAAGCGAAAATCGAAGAGATAGAAAAAATAATTCGCCCAATAAATTATCATAAAACAAAAGCCCGCCATATAAAAGAAACTGCAAAAATGATCTCTCGTAATTCAGGCAGGATCCCTCAAACACTCGATGAATTATTAAAATTTCCTGGTGTAGGAAGAAAAGTAGGAAATGTTTATTTAGCAGAAGCTCATAAATTCGACGTAATCGGAGTTGATACGCATGTCGCAAGAATCTCTCAAAAATTAGGATGGACCAAAAATAAACATCCTCATAAAATAGAAAAAGACTTAGAAGTTTTATTTCCAAAGAAATACTGGAGAAAAATTAACGACACGTGCGTTCGTTTTGGCCGTTCGCATGGTCGCAGCAAGAGAGAAGAAGATGAAATATTGAAGGAGATTATGAGGAAGATTTAACAATTAACTAGATCAATTACATCCTTTAAAGTCTTTTCTCGGTCACGAGATCTTTCAATTTCGATGAGAATAAAATCATGAGCATTACACTCTTTGATATAGTAAATTACATTAAGACTTGATTCAGCAAGAGTAATAATTTCTCCTCCAGAATAAGAAGTTGTATTAACCTCATTTGTTATCCAAAATGAATTTCTTATTTCTCCTAAAATATTAGAATAACTCATTCCTTGAATCTCTTTTATGATTATTTTATCTCTATCATAACTTAAATAAGAAAAATTTACAGATTTATCAGTCTGAAAATCTCCTGAAATCGCAACAGAAGAAAGATTATGTATTTTA
>PFCY01000040.1 GCA_002763085.1 Candidatus Pacearchaeota archaeon CG10_big_fil_rev_8_21_14_0_10_32_14
TTTATAGAAATAAATGCTTTACCCCCTCAACCTCGAAGGTAGAGGCACCCATCACCGAGTGGGAAGAAACAGCCATCTTTACAGGAGATGATAAAACTTAACGAGTTATTGAAACTCCCAGAACAATATAAAGTAAAGGTTGAAGAGATAGACAAAAAGATGTTTAATGTTTTCTTTAATAAAGTTGATAATTGTAATGATGTTTGGTTAGACATAAAATCAGAGAAAAAAAGATTAGGGCATCCAACACAAAAACCAGTTAAATTATTTAAGAGAATAATTACTGCAAGTTCAAACGAAGGAGATTTAGTCCTTGATTGTTTTGTGGGTTCAGGCACAACAGCAGTAGCTTGTAAACAATTAGGTAGAAAGTTTATTTGTAGCGATATTAATTCCGATTATGTTAAGATAGCAAACAAAAGACTTTGTCAGGAGTGCTTATAATGTCTATAACTAAATACAACGAGGAAGTTTTTCTCCTCCCAACCTTAAAAGGATTGGGTATCCGAAATGCACGATTTATATGAATAAGAAAGAAATTTATTTTAGTTTGGTTGGTTCTTTAGATAGAACATTAAACTTTTTTGGATTTAAAAGAACTGGGAAAAAACTATCAAAAATTTATCTCGATAGACCTTCACTTCAATTTTGTCGAGAACGATGGGGATATAAAGAATTAGTCGGTGTGGAAGTTGGAGTATGGAAAGGTAAAAACGCTAAGAATATATTAAGCCATTTTAATATGAGAAAGTTATACTTGATTGATTATTGGGATAGATCAATAACTAATGAAGGAAAGAAAAGAACACAAGATGAGTTTAACAAAATCAAAGAATATGTTTATAATTACTTTAGCGTAAATAAAAAAGTCCAGATCATAAACAAATTATCTTTAGACGCAGTCAAAGATATTGAGGAAGAAGTGGATTTTGTTTATATTGATTCTTCACACGACTATGAAACAACAATTAAGGAAATAAAGGCGTATTACCCTTTAATAGTTCATGGCGGTGTATTGTGCGGACATGATGTTAAAAACTTACCTATTAAATCAAGAGGTGTATTAAAGGCTGTTTATGAATTTGCTAATGAGAACAATCTAATAGTATTTATAGATCAACCGGATTGGTGGATCATAAAACCATAAAAGGTTCGCACAATATATCTTGTCGGTAATTCGCATTATTCATTTACCGAACGTCATTTTTTAGTGTTTACAATTCTTTTAAAATATTTGGTTTTTCCTTCTCTAATGGTGTGGAAAATATGTAATAATTGTGGAAAAGAAAAGGAAATGCATTCGAAAGATTTATGCACAAATTGTTATAAGAAAATAATGTGGAAACTAAGGTTAGCTAAGTGCACACGATGTAAAGTTGAAAAGCCAGTTCATGCGAGAGGACTTTGCGTCAGCTGTTACAATTCTGTATTCCATCTTGAAAAAAATAAGGCATGGAATCAAAAAAAGAATTATGGCCTCGATTATGAAGTTTACAAAAAAATCACAGAAAACTGCGTAGTTTGTAATTTTAACAAAGTTGTTGATTTACATCATTTAGACGAAAATAAAAAAAATAACGATCCAAAAAACCTCCTGGGTCTTTGCCCAAATCATCATAAAATGCTGCACGATTTTAGATATAGAAAAGAAATGAGAGACTCCCTTAAAGAAAAAGGATACGATTTGCCCATAGACTTGAAGTTAGATTTTGAAAGAAACTAATAATCTCTCAAACAATTATGCCTCCAACCCCTCCCTTTCAACAATCATTTTTCAAATCCCCCTAAATAACTCTCCCCTCTCTTAATACAATCAACCCCTCAATCCTATTCCATTTCCCCAGTTAATGGAATTGTCGAAACAACAATCTTCCTGACCTTTCCCTTATTTTGCTTCAAATAAAATAACTTCGTATCCCCCGTTACCAAGACCTCTTTGTCCTTAACCTCCATTCATTAGAGTTATATCACAATTATATAAATATTTATTTTATCTATACCCCACAGGCCAAGCTCTTGTTTCGTAAATGAGTTCAAGTTCTTTTTCCTCTTCAAAAGGTTTTATCGTCATAGAATCCATTTTCTCTTTAAGTTTTCTCATGTTTTTTTCTTTTCCTTCTTTCCTAAGATCTCTTGCAACTTTTGTATGATATTCATGTTCCTCTAAAAATTCAAGTTGCTTGCCATACCATTCTATGTTGTCTTCTTTTTTCCATTCCTTTCTCAATCTATCTCCCCATAAAAAGAAATCTTCTCGTCCTAAACTATCCAAATCTGAATCACACAAAATTGCCTCCAATAAGTTGGTCGGTCTTTGCGGAAGTTTTGTCGGCAAAACCATTTTTCCAATATCGATTGCATCTCTCAAATCATATCCTATCGTAGGAAGCAAATCAAAAAGTTCTCTAGAAGTATTTTCTTCATTATCCCCCCTACCCAAAGTGTAACCCAAATCATGTCCCAATCCTGCAGTCTCAAGTAAATAACTTTCGTGTTCAGATAGTCCATTCAATTCAGCATACATTTTTGCAGATTCATAAACTCCGTCTGCATGCATAAAATTATGATAAGGGAGTTTAGGCATCAGAACTTCAACGACTCTTCTGAAAAAATTGATGTTGTTTTCATATTCTTGTTTCATGATTACTGGAATCATTTAGAATATAAGTAAGTTATTAACCAAAAATACGTATTTACCGTAAAATATTTAAATAATTTAAGGTATAACCTAATATGAGATATCTTCAGGAGAACAATAACGTCGAGAAATACAAGTCAGACTCTAAAGATATGAGCATAATTGGTATACTCTCTTCAGATGCGAGAATCCCCCTCACTCGTATTGCCAAAAAAGTAAAATTATCCCGCGATGCAGTCAAATATAGAATAGATCAATACGAAAAGCGCGGAATCATCCAAGGGTATAGGACAGTCGTCGATATTAAAAAATTCGGATACGATAAATATCATCTATTTTTGAAGTTAAACAATCCCTCTTCTTCCATAGAAGAAAAATTAAGAAAAAAATTCGTTTCTTATCCATTTACTCGGGCAGTTATAAAATTCAGTGGAAATTACGATTATGAATTAGCGATTGTAGCAAAAGATATTCAAGAGTTAGACAAAATAATCTCCAAAATAATTGAAGATTGTTCCTCCTCTCTACACGAATCTGATCTGCTTTTACTTCCAAAAACATATATCGCTGAAACCTTCCCCCCAAATTTTCCCGGCCACATTCAAAATAAATCTTCCCAATATAGTTCCAACCAAAAAATCGATAAAAAAGATATAGAGATTTTAAAAATACTTGGTGACAGCGCGAAAACTCCCCTTCATGAATTAGAGACAAAAGTTAAATTATCTGCAGATGCGATTTCATATAGGATAAAAAATATGATTAAGTCTGGAACGATAATAAAATTTGTTCCAGTCATTAATTATACTTCTTTAAATTACAATCTCCACACCCTTCTTTTAAACATCTCGTCCTTCGATGAAAAAAAAGAAAAGATTCTAAAGGATTTTTTACAAATAGATAAAAATACTTTGTGGGCGACAAAAACCATAGGGAAATATAATGTTTTAATTTATCTCCTAGTAAAAAATGTTGACGAATTGCAAGAAACACTCATCAAACTCCGAGGCTTATTTCCCGCTCAAATTAATCATTATGAAACTCTAATCGCCTACGAAGAATACAAATATATTTACTTTCCTAAAGAATTATTTTAAATTCTTATTCGGCGATAACTCTAAATAAGTCTTCTTCTTCAAGAATATATGGGCCATAAAGGAATTTTAATCGGTGGATTTATAGGGATATTTTTTGGATTTGTTTTAGGTTTAAGTCTGAATTTATTCTTAGATAACTCCGACACCGCTCTATTTTCAAATTACTTGACTGGAAATATTATTCAAAGCACACCACAATTCGCAATGTTTTCTTCATTCAATTTAATCTTAGCGACAGTTTTTGGTTTTATATTCGCTTTTATTGTCTCGCAAATTGAAAATTACTATGCCAATAAAATTTTTTCAATTAAAGAATATCTAAAATCACAGTAAAATGAAAACTTTTTCAATTGGCAATATCAAACTAAAAAATCCCGTGCTTCTTTCGCCAATGGTAGACGTAACTGATCTACCTTACAGATTAATATGCAAAAAAAACGGCGCCGCATTATCTTACACTGAAATGCTTCACATAGAATCATTGATTCAAATTCAAAATAATAACCCTAAATCTATAAGACTGATAGATAAAATTAAAACCACAAAAAAAGAATTTCCAGTGGGAATTCAAACCACAGGACGAAGTGTCGTGGAGTTTAAACAGGCGTCCAAAATTCTTCATCAACTCGTTCCAAAAAAATTTAATTTAATAGACATAAATTGTGGCTGTCCAAGTCATTTAACTTTGGATAATCAATCAGGTGCTTACCTCTTAAACAACCCAAAAATAATCTCTGAAATAATCTCTTTCCTTAAAGATGAAAATTTTATTGTAACAGCAAAAATAAGGAAGGGATACGATAAAGATAATCCTCTTAAGGTTTCAAAAATAATTGAAAGAGCGGGCGCAGATGCAATAACTATTCATGGACGCCTCGCAAATCAAGGCAGATCGATTCCTGCAGATTGGAGTATAATTAAAAAAGCAAAAAAGAATATTGGAATCCCAGTCATTGGTAATGGTGATATAAACTCTCCAAAAAAAGTTGAAGAGATGTTGGATATTGCCGATGGAGCAATGATTGCTCGTGCAGCTATCGGAAACCCTCTGATTTTCAAAAACGCGCTTTATTATCTTAAAACAGGTAAAGAAAAAGAATTTTCGTTCAAAGAAAACATAAAACAATTTAATGATTATCTTTCTCTTTCAAAAAGATATGATCTAATCGATTTAACAAGAATAAAATATCTCGGAAGTAATTTTATAAGAGAAATCGATCATGCTTCTTCGATAAGAAACGACGTTATGAAATTAAAATCAATAGAAGAGATAGAATCATTCATAAAACCCCTCTCAAAATAATAAAGTAAGGATTATAAACAAGTTCGCACAATCTGTTTTATGAAAAAAGAAGAATTCCTTAAAAAACTTGAAGTTGAATTAAAGATAGCAAAAAATTCTCCATACACATTAAGAAATTATCTCCAAATAAATTCCTCTCTTTTAAATTTCTCAAAAAAAGACCCTTCAAGTATAAATGAAGAAGACATAAAACTTTATCTTTCCGAGAAATTATCGGATAAGGCATCTTCCTCAACAATTCTTTTTTTATCTGCGATAAGATATGCTTATACCAATATTTTAGAGGTCGATCCAACAATTAAACTTAAACGTCCAAAACGAGAAAAACGCCTCCCTACCGTTCTTTCAAAAGACGAAATACGAAAACTTTTTGATGCATTAGAATCTAAAAAATCAAAACTCATGATCTCTTTAATGTATGCTTGCGGTCTAAGAGTTTCAGAATTAACTTCTCTCAAAGTTAACGATTTTTCTTTCGATGAAAAGATAGGTCATGTGCGCCAAGCAAAGGGAAAGAAAGACAGAATATTCAACATTCCAAATTTTCTTTCAAAGGATTTAATCAAACTCGCAAATATTCAGAAAGAGAATCATCAAGAATATCTTTTTTCTGGACCAAATGGAAAACTTTCTTCAAGAAATCTTCAAAAAATAGTTAGTCGTGCATCTCATAAAGCGGGAATTCAAAAAGACGTCCATCCCCACACATTAAGACATTCTTTCGCAACTCATCTTCTTGAAAATGGGGTTGATATTAGAAATATACAAGTCCTTTTGGGACATAGCTCCATATCCACTACAGAGTTATATGCCCATGTATCAAAAGAACAAATCAAAACTATTAAGAGTCCAATTGATGAGTTGTAACAAAAGTTTATAAATCAAAGTGTCCTATTATTTTATGAACAAACTAACAAAGAAATATTTACATAAGCTATACTATGAAGATAAAAAATCTATTAGAAAAATAGCTCATGACCTGGGAGTAGGAAAAACAACTATCGAATATTATTTTAAAAAATATAACATTTCTCGACGGACAATATCTCAAGCAGGTAAACTTCACGCTAAAGATACCAATTGGATAAAGGGGTTAACAAAAGAAAAAGATTTTAGAGTTAAAAGACTATCGAATAATATTAAAATAGCTTACGACAAAAAACGTTTAGAAAGGATTAAATATATCGAGGGCAAATATGGTAAGTCATTAAAAGATGTTTTAACGGACCTTTACTGGACATCGAATTTATCTCAGGAACAAATATCTAAAGAAATCGGTTATGATAGAAAAATTATCATAGATTTAATGAATGAATACAAAATTCCAAAACGTCCAAAATACACATATATCTCTTCCTTAAAAGGAGAAAAACATGCACTATATGGCAAAAGTTGGGAAGAAATATCTGGAAAAGATAATGCTTCAAAAAGGAAAAAAATTCACTCAGAGAGATTTAGGAAATTATCAATAAGAAGGTTAGAAAATAATGAATTTCCGTATTTCGACACTAAAATAGAAATAAAGTTAGCTAATGAATTACTTAAACAAAAAATTCCATTTATCAAACAATTTAAAATTGACAATAAATTTGTTTGCGACTTTGCAATTCCTTCTTATAATATAATTATTGAATGTGATGGGGATTTTTGGCATGCAAATCCAAAGTTCTATAACTCAGATAAACTTTCCTATCAACAGAAAAAGAATCTTAAGCGAGATCGTTTTAAAGACATTTATTTAACAAAAAAAGGATGGAAAATATTAAGATTCTACGAAGTCGATATTAAGAATAATATTAAAAATTGCATAAACGTAATTAATAAAGCAATAATCGATAAAAAAGAGGAATTAAAAAAGATAAAATCTCCTATAGATTCATTAATAGAAAAATAAAATGGAAGAAAAAAATAAAATATTAAATAAAAAAATGTAGGTTTAAGTATTGGTGAAAGTCATTGGAATGCAACACACTACGGAGGATTAATGGCAGGTATTGGTCTTTTTTCAAATAAAATAGAAATTAAATTTAGTGGCACGAATCTAAAATTAAATAAAAATGAGATTGAATCTATAGAAAAATATCAACGGAGTTTAGGATTTTTAAGTAAATGGATAAAAATTAATCATGTGAAAAAAAGAATTCCTCCATTTATCGTAATTTGGTCACTTTCACGAGATAAAATTTTTGATGATTTAAATCAATTAGGTTATAATATAAAATGATAATAAATTACATTATTTTAGTATGGATCTCATTTTTTACGTTTGGAACTGCATTTGTAGTGTGTGCAAATCTTCAAGGACATTACATCTTTCTACTTAGAAAATCTCTTGGAAATAAATCTCCAAGATTTTACGACATTATCTTTTTGTGGGATTATAGTATTCCAGGTTTCATCCTCCCCCACCCCATCATTATTTTGAAATACGTTTGGTTTAGCAGGTATGAAAATCCTCAAGCGAGAAAGATTGTATTTAAGATAAGACTATATCAGCTATTATCTATTTTATTTTTAATTATATCCTTATCATCGTCATTAATTATAGAGATGATAAGTTGAAATTTCAAAATGGAAAAGAAAAAAACCCTCTTTAATAAAAACTTGAAAAAGAAAAATCCCTGGATTGCTGCATTTTTGAATATCATTCCCGGACTTGGATATCTTTATTTAAGTAAACGGATAATTTTTGCAATTTTACTTTTATTTGTTGATATTGTATTCCAAATTGATCTCATGTATAATCCTTCTCAAGACGTGTCTTTTCCCCCACTATTAATTGCTAGCCTAGTCTTGTTTATTATTGGTTTCATGTATGATGCATATTTTGAAACAAAAAAGTTAAATGGAGATAAAACTACTAAAAATCTCAAAAAGAAAAATCCTTGGATTGCTGCTTTCCTAAATATTATTTCTGGACTTGGATATCTTTATTTGGGAAAAAGAAAGGTTTTTGCAATTTTATTATTAGCTTCAATAATAGTTTACAATATAGCCCTGTTCTTTACTCCCTCAATTCAAATATCTCCAAAAACTCCTCTCTTTTGGATCGGATCGTTAATTTATTTTATCGCATTCATCTACGATGCATATAAAGAGGCTAAAGAATAAAATGGAAAATGAATCACAAATAATAGAGGCATACAAAAAACTTAGAGCAAAAAATCAAAAAGAGGGGATGATGCAAAAAGCAAGATCTGGAAATATTGTGACTCGTCCACCTTTCGGCTACGATTTAATCCAAGGAAAATTAATCCCCTCTCAAAACTACCGAGAAGTTGAGGATATATTCAGCGAATTTTTAAACTCAAATTTATCTTTAAGAAAAATTTCAATGAATCATAACTTATCTGTAAATGGGCTAAAAAAAATCCTCTCAAATTTTACTTACATCGGAAAAATTAAATTTGACGGAGAGATACATCAAGGATCTCATCAACCTTTAGTCTCAACAACAATTTTTAATCATGTTCAAAACAAATTAAAATTAGTTTTAAAGTCAAAAAATAATGATTCTAAAGAATAATAGTTTTTTTATACCCTAATTCTCTCAAGAGTTATGGACTCAAGGGAAGAGGTTGACCTTTATATTGGGGTGGATGAATCAAATCATGGAAAATATCCCGAAATAATCGTCGCATCTTTTTCTCAAGATCCCTTTACGATTCAAGAGAGGACAATTCCAAAACAAAGAATCCATAAATCAACCTTCTTAGAAACTCTCGAATGCGATTATTCTTTTTTATTACTCAAATCATCAGACAGAGAACGTCTAAATTACTCTGACCTCATGGCAAACATTATAGGGAGTCTACTTTATGGGAAAATATCTCAATTTAACACCAGCCATATATTTGTTGACGGAGAATTAAAAAATCTGCAAGGAAAAGAAGTAGACGATCTCAAAAGAAATATTGCAAATATTATACAGGCCCCTAAATCAAGAATAACTTTAAAATCTGGCCCAGATTTCGATAGAACCTATCCTTTAGTAAATATCGCTGACGGTATAGCGCATTATATTTTTAGTAAGTTAACCCCTCAAAAAATAGCAGAGAATTCACATTTAGTAGAATTACTATTATAATCATCTATAACTCGTCTGTCTTTTCGCACGAGCTTTACTATCTCCCGGCTTTCTCGTTTCTTTTCTTCTAACATCCGCTACAAGCAAGCTTCTATCATAATCAAAATAGGCATCTTCAAGTTCACTTGATTTATTTCCAGCAACTTTTACAAGTGCTCTGGCAAGGGCAAGTCTACACGCATCAATTTGTCCTTTCTCGCCACCGCCTAAAACCGAGATGTTTACTACAAAATTAAGTTTATCTTTTCCTACAATTTGCTCTGCGATTCTAACCGGCTCATCAATCTTTAATTTATCGAATAATAATAAATTGTGGTGATCACGACCATTTACCAATACTAATAATCCATTTTTATTATCCGTAAGAACTGCTCTAGCTACAGACGTTTTCCTTTTTCCAGATGTTACAATTTTTGTTGCCATTTATTTTTTCCCAAGTTGCTCAACATAGATATACTTGTCGCCTTTTTCTTTACCTGCTTTAATCATTTTTTCTTTTTCGAATTGTTTAGGAACTCCTTTATAGCACTTAACTCTTGAAAGCGCTGCTTTCCCTCGCCCTTCTCTGTGGTTTGGTAGCATTCCTCTTATACATCGTTTTACAATTCGCTCTGGACTTCTTGAAACCTTTGGACCCTTTTGCGTGCTTCCAACTTTCTCCTTAGTTTCTTGAAATTCTTTTTCTATATTCGCCTTATTTCCCGTGATTATGACTTTCTCAACATTTACAATTGCTATTTCTTCTCCCTTCAGAAGTTGCTTTGCAGTATAACTAGCAAGTCTTCCCATTATCGCATTTGTCCCATCAATTACCTTCATTTTCGATACTCCTTTCGAAGGTGAATGGAAATAAATTTCAATTTATTTGCTTTCATTTTCGCTTAAAGATTACAATCTTCTCTCCCTTCTGATTTTTTTTAACTTCATCTTTAATATAACCGTACTCAATCTTATCTTTATTTAATTTTTCTTTTGCATTTCCTGAAAAAGATAACGCAACAATTTTCTTTTTTTTAGTCAAATTTCCAGAACTCAAAACCTTGCCAGGAATAACAATAAGTTCGCCCTCAACAGAATTCAATTCATCTAGATTGACATTCAGTCTCAGTCTTGTCGGACCGCTCAAAATTTTCGCAACTTCATTCCACGTTTCATTATTTGTTTTTTTACAAAGATTTATTGTTTCAACTAATTCAGTATTATTTTTTCTGTCCGTTCGTTTTGATAATTGTGTTTTTGATATCATTTTGATATTGCAAGTTTATTAGAAACATAAGTTTCCGCTATACGCTTATCACTCGCAGATAAATTTTCAAGAAGAAATCGGTTTATAAACTTGTTGATTTTACATTTATACCCAGATAGAAAAGAAGTATTAATATTGCTCCAATTATAATCATCAAAATTCCTAAAAGAGTGACAATTCTTATAGCCCATTTTTCTCCTAAAAAATTTTTAGCTGAATATTTTTCTCTATGAAATAAAGCGTATACATAATTTCCTTTACCCCCTGCAGTAACCATAAATAGGTTTATAAAAAAATTCCTAAACACTATAAGAACTACTCCTAAGATTACATTTAAGAGCCCGATGATAACTTGATTCATTATTGTCTCAATCAAAATATTTATTTAAACCTTTCCTCAGTTTTTATTACTCGCATCAGCGAGGATGATTAGGAGAGGTTTTGCAAAGGAGAACAATAGGTTCTCCAGCTATGCAGGGAGGAGGATTCGGACCTCCGAACTCACTAAGAGACGAGATTTTGAGTCTCGCGCGTTTGACCACTTCGCTATCCCTGCGTATAATTTATCCAGAAATCAACATTATAAAAACTTTTATAAGAATTCTCTGTGAACAATTAATCTAGAATTATAGTTTTTTTGAGACTTCTACCAAATCTTTCTTCATCTCTTTGATAGAACCCAAAAATATTTCTTTAATCGGCAACTGCCCGAAGCTTTCAATAGTCACAACAAGTTCAGGTGATTCAGTCATTTCAACTTTGATTTGACTTAATTCATCCTCGCATGCATCACAAACATCAAGTTCATAAGTTTTATTATTTTCATAATCTTTCTTTTTGTTTCCGCATTTATTTGGACATGAAGAAAGAATTCTCGAAACATCGCTTCCCCTATTTCCTGTTTTTATCTCTTTCATATTTCTATAGAAAATGACGCCAGGAGTGAATTTAGCATGTTCTTTTCCCTTTCCAAGTCTTGCGCTCGCAAGTATTTCCATTTCTTGATCTTCCTGTATGATTGTAATTGGTATTTTCCCATAAGCTACCTCTGCATTTCCCTTAAGTTCTCCGGAATACACTGGCCCTGCCTTCGATACTGCAAGCTTGAATTGAACCACATCCCCTTCCTTGACTTTCTCCGTTTTTAGTGGGATAAGCCCGATTCTATGCGCAACAGTTTCATCATATAAAGGAGAATCATTTTTTATTATCTCAACGTCTTCTATAGCTAGAGCGGGGACTTCGTTCACATATCGTCTTATAGCATTAGCTAAACTTTCGCTAATCTCAACTGAGAATGTCAGTTTGTTTTCCTTTTCATCCATAAATTCCATTTTATCTTTATTCAATTTGATTATTTAAACTCTTCTTCCTCTTCTTCCGCCCTGTTTCTTAGGCCCACCACGTGCAACTCTTGTTGTATCTGTGATGCTTACAATTCTAAATCCCTCTCTCGTTAGACTTTTTATAATCGCTGAAGCTCCAGGTCCCGGCGCAGGATTTCCTGTTTTAGCTCTTATCATTACATATAAATTTGTAACTTTATTTTCCTTTAGCGCTTCTGCAATTCTTTTAGCGATGAACATCGCTACGGTAGGATTTGCTCTCAATCTAGCTTGCTTTGTAGTCATTCCGCCAGTAATTTTTGAAATCGTTCTTCCTGACATATCCGTAGCATGGACTAAAGTATTATTGAATGAAGTGTAAATATTTATTTTAGCTTCAATATCTCTCTCTCTCTTTTCTTTTCGTACTTCTTTATCCTCCACACTTTCTTCCACCTTTTTTGTATCCTCTTTGATAACTATCTCTTCTTTAATCTCTGCGGTTTCTTCATCATTTTTCTTAGGCATTTTCTATCTCCGCTGATTCAGTCTTAACTTTCTTTACTTTAGTAGGTTTAAGTGTGATTTTTTTTTCTAAATTTACTGGAACTATATACGATGGGGAATTAATGATTTTATCATCAACTAAAACTTTTTTATGAGTTATGAGTTGTCTGGCCCCTTTTGGAGTCGTTGAAATATGGTTCTGGACCATCACTGATTGAAGTCTTCTTTTAAGGATGTCTTCTTTATTTAATCCCAAAACATCTGGAATCGAATTCACCTTTATTCCCATTTTTCTTAGTTGATTAAATAACAGCTCTTGCTCTTCAGGACCCTTGCCAATTAATTTTTTAGCTTTTTCTCGAATCGATTTTACTTTTGCTTCAACTCTCCAAATTTCTTTCTTATTTTTTAGTCCGTATTTATTCACCATATCTCCTTCTTCTATGATTCTAGCTTTATCGAATCTTTTCTTAGGTCTTGAATATACTTTATGCTTTCTTAACATTTTACTTTCCTTTCTTTATTCCTCCAGATTTTCCTCTGTTCTTCCTGAAGTGTGCTTTAGTTCTTTGTCCTCTTAATGGAAGTTTAGCCGCGTGTCTTATACCCCTTCTCGATTTGATCTTTCTAAGTCTCTTTATATCAAAATCATTTCTTAAATCAAGATCGTTTGTAACAAGATGCTTATCCTTCCCGTCGTCAAAATCCTTTCTTCTATTAGTCAAGTAACCCTTAAGCTGAGGATTTTTTAAAAACTCATTGATTCGTTTTATTTCCTCTTGCGAAAGATTTTCTATTTTTTTATTTTTATCAATGTTCAGAATGAGGCATGTTGCATTAGAAATACTCCAAGAAACGCCCTTAATTCTAGTAAGTCCAGCGTAAAGCTTTTTACTTCCGGGAATGTCTGTTGATACAATTCTAATTAACTTTTCCTGCAAAACTGCTTTGTTCCTATCATGTTTCTCCGGTAGAGCATTTTCCATTTTTCTAATCTTCGTTTAAGAGTTTTAAATCTTTCGTTTACACAAAAAGACGATATCTTTCAAAACCTATTAATTCTTGCATTATCCTTTTAGCAATCGCTTTTTCAGGGTCGGGCAAATTTTGAATTCTCATTTTCATATCTGCAAATGATTCAAATGATTTTTCTTTTCGTGAACTGATTATTTCTTGCATATGTTTCTTTCCGAATCCCGGAAGTAATTCAATCTGATGAACTCTTTTATTTATCGCATCCGATTTATTAAAGAATTCAATATACTTTTGCTCATTAAGAGTAACTGTTTTTTCTATAAACTCTTCAAGCCTATCTTTTGCAGTTTCCGTCAATTTTTCTTTTTTTAATCTTCCAAGAATGTAATATATCTTATCTCTCTTCCCCTCCCCAATATATACTTGCTCTCCGACATCAAGATTGACTCCCTTTCGTGGGGCAAGTTCAAGAAGAATCATATTTGTTTCGCCCACAGCTTGAGCTATTGGCATCATCTTACCTTCCAGCGGATATCCATTTGGTAAGTATTCTAGTATGATTGCATATTCTTCCTTTTCCATGTTCGTTCTTATTTGTATTGTTTAACGATGTCAAGTATTTTGTTTGCTTCATCTTCGTCTAAATTAATTTCAGTGAAAATTTTGTTTAAATCTTCTTTATTATCCGGAAGTAAATCGATTATCTTTGAGATTTGATCGGTTTTTAATTTGATTATGTTGAGCGCGGTAATCTTCTCTCTCATCTCTTTTCCATCTTTTGGTTTGAGTGATGTAAATTTTTTTATGAATCCGACTAACTCTGTATTGCGAGTTTCATTCTCTTTCTCTTTGATGTGAGTCATTGACTCTGCCATACTTAGGGGGGAATCATTCAATATCATGTTGTTATTTAGAACTCTTTATTTTTTTTAAATGTATTGGCTCTATGATGTATCTCTTCACTTTGTCTATATCCTTAATCTTAACCATTAATGATCTGCCTCGCTTCCCTTCAACAACACCAGTTCTGCCCTGAAGTCTCTTAGGGAATCTTGGTTGAAGTGCGTCCTCTCTGACTACAGAAACAATATCTCCCTCGTTTAAACTCTTGAAGTATTCACTATGTTTTATCTTTCCTCTCTCCCTTAGACTTTTACGTTTACCCATAAATCATTCAGAATTAATCGGTTTAAAAATCTATCTGCGTATCCATCACTCTTACTCATCTTCGGCACTATAATTATAGCCCTCCTCGTAGATTCTACCCACTTCTCAAATTTTTTGGTGGAGTCGCGCTCGCCTGGAAGTTGTTCACAAGGTCATCATTATCCCTCGCACTTTCCATATTTGCTACAATTGTATCAAACATCTTTTTACCCCAAACTCCAACACCACATCTCTCACAGAAATCAATTACACTATCGTCCTTAACCGGAGTACTACAATAAATACATTTCTTTGGCATTTTTCCCTCTTTCTTTAAACTAAATTATCCATGAATAACGTGTTTTTAAATTTTTATGTTGTCAAAAAATACGAATTATTCATACCTCAAAGCATCGACGACATTAATTTTTGACGCTTGCATTGCAGGAAGAGTTCCGCTTACCGCTCCAACAATAAAACCAAATGCTAAACATCCGATGATTAAATATGGTGGCGCGGCCGCCTGCAAAAGATTTGTATGAAGTTGATTTTCTGAGATATACTCTATCGTTTTACTTATACCGAATCCGAGAATAACTCCAATCAAGGCCCCCACAAATCCCAACAGCCCAGACTCTATAAAAAATATAGAAAACACATCTTTATTTTTCGCACCCACAGCTTTCATAACTCCAATCTCTCCTGTTCTTTCCAAAACGGACGTATACATCGTATTAGCAATTCCAATCGCTCCAACTAAAAGTGATATTGCCGCTATCGCCCCCAAAAAGCCCGTTATGATCAAAAGAATCGTTTGAAAACTTTCTAATAGATCTTCTGGAGTAGATATTGCAAAATCTTGCGTCTCTTCCGTAAGTCCTCTCTCACTCCGAAGTTTTTTCTCCACTCTATCTGCCACTTCATTAATATCCTCTCCCTCATCTATCTGAACCATAATAAAATCCACTTTTTCAGGTTCATTAAATAAAATTCTAAAATCTTCTTCACTCATGTAAATACTTCTATCATCGTCGGGATTTCCAATTAATTTCATAATCCCTTTAACTTTAAACTCTCTATCATTTATCAAAATTTTATCTCCATTTCTAATTGACTTTCCAAAAATATTTCCTGTTTTGTGTAAATTTCCTAATTGAACGACCCCTTTATCTCCCTCTTCCAAGAATTTTCCTTCTTCAATTTTAAAAGATTCTATCTCCGTATAAACTTCAGAATGTTCAAGGGGAATTCCCCAAACGAGCATGTACTTTGTCTTTCCATTAAATTCAACTTTCGCGTTTCCTGCAACAAAATAGGAATAATCTTTTACACCTCTCACTTTTCCAATAGTTTCAACATCTTCTTTAGTCAAGATAGTCCCTCCAACACTTCCTGGCGGTCCTAAAAACCCCGTCGAGGGTTGAATAAAAAACTTGTCTGTTCCCAAAATTCTAAATTGTTCTTTTACAGCACCTTGAAGTCCAAGAGACAAACTCACAAGTGTAAAAATTGTCGCAATAGAAATAAAAATTCCGAGCATAGTCAACCAACTACGAAGTCCTCTTCGACGAAGATTTTTCACAGCGAGTTTGAAAAAGTCTCTTAACATCTTATCCCCGTATCGCCTCAACAACTTTTAATTTACTTGCTTGCATTGCAGGAAGTACCCCGCTTACAACTCCTATAAAAAATGAAAACGCGATTGCTCCCAAAATCAAAGGCCAAGAGATCATGACGTTAAAATCAATTCCGAGTGCGCTCGAAGCTGCTCCCGACGCGCCAATTGCAATTACCAAACCCAAAAACGCGCCCATGATTCCCCCAACAAGACCAAGAAGCCCAGACTCTATAATAAAAATTGCGAGAACGTCTTTATTTTTTGCTCCGATCGATTTCATAACTCCAATCTCTTTTCTTCTTTCAAGAACCGAAGTATACATAACATTCGCAATTCCAATTCCTCCGACTAAAAGTGAAATCGCGGCCATTCCGATTACAATCAAATTTATTATCGACAAAACAGTATTTACTGCCCCAAGTGCTTGAAGCGGAGTTTGAACACTAAAACTTTCTTCACCCAATTTTTCATTTCTATCATTTCTAAGTTTTCTTTGGATCTCAAGAGCCACATCTTCTATCTTGTCTTTATCTTCTACTTTTACTACAATTAAATCAATCTCATCATTTACGTTAAAAAGTTCTTCCATATCCTCGTTTGTCATAAAAACAACTGAATTGGCTTGGAAAGAATTTCCTTTCTCCAAAATTCCCACAATCTCATATTCCTTTTCTACCTCTCCCTTAAGTTTCACTTTTTTCCCTACAACAAAATCTTTTCCAAATTCATCGGTTGTTAAAAAATCATTTCCTAACATTATTTTTCCTTTATCATCTGCGCGGAGTAATCGTCCTTGCTCTGCATGGAGATTGAAACTTGTGTAGATTAAATTTAGCGCATCATTCTCTTTAGGTATATCGACGGCATAACCAAAACCAGAAATCTCATTATATTCTAAACTTCCTACTCTTAGTAAGCGGGTTATTACTTTATCGACTCCATTCACACTTTCAATAACCGTTACATCATGACTGTTTAATTTTTCAACCACTGTCGAACCTGGAGGTCCAAAACCTGTCCCCTTATTTTGAATTGTTAAAGTATCAACAGATAAAGATCCAAATTGTCCAAGAACTGCAGTCTCAAGTGCATTTCCTAAAGAGATCAACGCCACAACTGCAGCAATGCCTATAACAACTCCGAGAATAGTTAGCCATGAACGCAAGCCACGGTGTTTTAAGTTTCCGAAAGCTAATTTAAAATAATCAGAAATCATTGGAGTTACCTCCCATTCTCTGAATTTCTTTTCTTCCTATTTCTTTTTTTAAGTTGCCTGTAAATTATCCAAATTAAGATCAAAGCAATAAAGATTCCAAAATAAATTCCAACTTTACTTTTTTTTATTAATCCCGCTTTCAATGCTTCTTCTTGAGTATAAACTTTTACTGGAAGACTTATTGATTTAGTTTGATCACTATTATCAAAATCTTTGTAAGTAATGACTGCGTTTAAAGTTGGATTATCATCCTCGAATAATACATCCCATGTAACAATATCAGAATCTTCAGCGTTGACAGTTCCAACAAAAACTTTTTCCTTGGATAAGACTTCAAAACCTTCAGGATTAATATCGACCGAAACGGATTTTATTTCTCCAAGTCCGCTATTTATAATTTCAAGAGTTACCTTGCCTTGTTTTCCAACAATTGCATCTTTTGTTTCAACAGAAAAATCAAGTTCAGTCTGCGCCCCAACACTCACTCCAAAACTTCCTGTTTTTGTGACTATCTCTTCCGTATCTGTATTTTTGTATTTAATTGTATATGGAATATTATAATCTCCCGGTTTAACATCATTGCCGACTTTCAATGCAAAAGAAAATGATTCTTGATCTCCGTCATTAATAGAATCTTGGCTTTTTTCAGATGTCCCTTGAGTTGAAAATCCCGGAGTTGCTTGCTGATTAATATTTAGAGTAAAAGACACATCTTCAACATCATCTCCAATATTATTTTCAACATCGATTATTACCTTTCCCGCTTTTCCAGGATATAATTTATCAACAGAAACACTCTGAACATTGACAGATGAAATAATGTTTAAGGTTAAGACTAAAATAAATATGCTCAGAACTGTTATTGAAAATATTTTTTGTTTCATTTCAAACCCCGAAACCACAGTTTCCTTCGCCATCACCGAAGCTGCGGCCACCAACGCCAAGCCTGCCGCAGAAGTAGCCGATCAAAGCAGACACTCTTAATTCAGGAGTTTGTCCTTCAGAAACATTAATACCCCAAGTTCTTGGGTTATTTCTAAATTTGATAGAAACTTCTCCAAGTTTTTCTGCACCAATCTCTCCATGACTTGCAACAACTTGTCCATCTTTAGCTAAAGATTCAGAAGTGTGATCTCCAAGAACATAACTTCCTTTTGGTGCGTATCTAACACTTCCGTCAGTACTGAATCTTATTCCGCCCCAACTCAATTCTCTCCCCCCCTCCAAAGATTTTTCAAGCTGATTAACATTTAATAGCTTACTTAATCCTAAAACTCTTGGATCTGAAATAACATAAACTCCGTTTTCAGTCCACAAATTTCTATTGAAATTCCAAAGCCATCTGTTTTTTATAATATCTCTTACGTTTTCAAATTCTTTTTCATCATGAACTTCTGGAATACAGTAAGCTGTATAAAGTAAAGTTGCAACTTCTTCTCCTGTAGAGATTCTTAATCCATTTTCTAAGATTTGTTTTCCAACTGAAATATAATCTCCTTTGTATGAGGGATGAACAAAAGCAACTTCTCCGTTTTCGTAAGGAATAATAGTTTTTATCATTCCTCTCTCTATTCTTGGAGTTCCATATTCTAGTTTACTTTTTTCTTTAACAACAGTTTCCATTTTTCACTCAATCCTCACAGAATCCCTAATTTATAAATCTTTCGATATTGTTACCATTAAGTAGTTAAAACAGATTAGAATCCATTCATTCTTTCGCCCACTTCTCTTTATTCCTCTTCATTGTATAATCAAGCTTTCCATCTTTTATCATATAAATTGTCCTCGCATGTTTTTTCCCTAGTTCCATATCATGCGTAACCATGACTATAGTTGTCCCTTTTTTATTGAGGTCTTCTAAAAAATCCATGACTTTCTCTCCAGTTTTAGAATCAAGATTTCCCGTCGGCTCATCTGCAAGAATGACTTCTGGATCATTAGCAAGTGATCTTGCTATTGCAACTCTTTGCTGTTGCCCCCCAGAAAGCTGATTAGGATAATGGTCCATCCTATCTCCCAAATCAACAAGCTTCAGTAGTTGCTCAGCTTTTTCTTCTCTTTCCTCTTTCGTCGTATCTTGGAACAACATCGGAAGCATCACATTTTCTTTAGTTGTAAGATTAGGGATTAAATTAAATTGCTGAAAAATAAAACCAATTTTTTTCCCTCTAACTTCTGCGAGTTCTGATTCAGTCAAATGTGAAATATTTTGAGAATCTAAATAAATCTCCCCGAATGTCGGTAAGTCAAGACTTCCAACGAGATTCATTCCAGTCGATTTTCCGCTCCCGCTCGGCCCCATTATAGCCACAAAATCCCCTTTCTCTACCTTTATATTTATCCCATCGAGTGCTTTGACAACATTATCGCCCATTTGATAATGTCTTCCGACATTAGACAATTCAATTATGACGTTTTGTTTTTCTTTATGTGCCATATCCCTCCATTATCTATACAACTTTTAAATTTATCCTCTTTCACAAAGTTTTAAAAACCACTTCTTCAGTATATCTTTGTTAAAATGATAATTCCAGTTAGATGTTTTTCTTGCGGAAAGCCGATCGGTCACCTTTGGGAAGAATTCAAAAAACGATCAAGCGACGGCGAAGAAATGCGAAAAGTCTTAGATGATCTCGGTATCGAAAGATATTGTTGCAGAGCAATTTTTTTAGGACAAACAGATTTAATTGAAGTCGTAGGTAGATTCAAAAAGTCCTAATAATTCAAGTTTTCTTTAATTTGATTCTGACAATCTTTCCACATTCATTGCATTGAATCGTCTTGAAATCCCCCTTAATTCTAAGTTTACATTTATTATAAACCGTAAAACAATTTGGACAAAATTCTTTTTTTTTGTTTCCTAATTTAATATTAAAACTCATCGCGAGTTTTTTTATTTTATTTATCTCCATAGGACTTTTATTTTTAATGTTAGAAAAGAATTCATCCATCTTTTCTTTAGCTTCTGTTTTTGAAATTTTATTTTTCATAAAACTAATAGTAAAACAATCTTTAAAAAATAGATGAAGACAACTTGATGGGTTTGCATCTTGTCGGACACTACTACCATCAACGTAGGAAGCTTAACTTCTGTGTTCGGAAAGGGAACAGGTGTTTCCAACCTACTATGACCGTCTTCAATATTCCTGCGTCGTACGGGTTTTTAAACTTTCCCCCCTCCAAATTTTCCGATTTCATCTTCCTTCACTTCTGCAAAATAGTTATCAAATGTTATATACTCACATCAAATAAAATTTTTACAGGAGCATTCGATGTTGGTTATTTCGGTAACTGTTGAATCCATTGTGGATTCTCATCGGCTCGTTCTGTTCCCCTGATTTCAGGGGATTTATTTTCTAAAACTTTTTATACACCCTTTTGATGATTTAATCAAGCGGGAATGCCAGAGTGGTCAAATGGGCAAGATTAAGGCTCTTGTAGCTTAGTGCTTACACAGGTTCGAATCCTGTTTCCCGCATATGCAATCGTAGATTGCGTTAGATTTAATGCGGATGAGAACCGACGGTTCGACG
>PFCY01000069.1:0-24827 GCA_002763085.1 Candidatus Pacearchaeota archaeon CG10_big_fil_rev_8_21_14_0_10_32_14
AAATCTGAAATTTATTGTAAGGCAATCTGTCACAATTTAATGCTTCGTAATTAGAGATTTTCAACAGAGCCATTGTTTGGGTAAAGTTTATAAGCAAAATTTCATAGGAGTATTTGCTGATAAAAGATGAATTTCATAAAAAAAATATACGACGGAAAAATTGAAGCGAGTGATAACAGTGTTCACTTACAATTCCAAAAATTTTCTCGAGGAGAATTCCAAAATAGGGCTCTTGTTAAAGTGAAAAGAAGCGGTGATAAATATACAATCAATACTTCATCTGAATTTGCTAATGAATTTGCTATCTTGATGGCGCAGAAATTAGGAAGTAAGACTACAAATGTTACGGGAGCAATTGTTTCGACATCGGATTTGAAAGGAAAGGTTAATTTTAAAGAAATAAAACAATTTCAGGGAGTCAAACGATATATTCTTGACGGACCGATGAGTGGAAATGAAATCACTAAATTAATGAGCGATTTTCCAAAATGTTTTTTTGCTTTGAGTTTTACAATTGATGAAAATAATGTATTAAAAGTTAAGGCAAAGGCGCCAAAGAGCGGAAAACCCGCATCAAAAAATAAGGACGGGGAAGAGGAAGAGATGATAACCCCTGATTTCTGTAAATTAATAACAAATGATAAAACTATTGGACAAAGTTTTGTTGTAGAAAAATCAGATTTTAAGGCAGCAGAATTCAAGCATACTTATGTTATTGAACAAATAGTTATCCCACCCCAGTATAAAAATGAGAAAGACTTTGCAATAGTCAGAGAAAAATCCCTGCGCAAAGGAAAAATAATCAGGGAGGGTGCAATAGATGATCAGAAGATAAAAAGTGAGATGGTATTTGAAGCGTGAAGAGATGGATAATTAATCAAGTGAAACTCCGCTTGAATACTCGCTATCACACGTTACTCTTGAAAGATTGTATTGATTAAAACAATTTGCGTCTGAAGGATTTAAGGTTATACAATTAGTGTAATCTACAACTTTATTATCCATACAAATTTGAAAATAAGATATTTTCAAGATTGCTTCGGTTTGTTTATCCTCTATCTTATTTTGATAATTTTTTTGACTTAAAGATATCCATATAGAAGTAATTGAAAGAATTATTGCAATTATAACAAATGATATCACTATTCCCTCTTTAGCCATAGGATAAATTATTAATAATCCTATTTATATTTTTCCATTTTAAGATACTCCCCTCCCAACAAGTTTAAAAAGCCATTTTTTCTATGTATTTTATTCCAGGGAAGATACAATGATATCCGCATTAATAATATTTGAAAAATTAAAATTTGAAATATGGCAGCACCAAAATCACCGAGAAAGGGAAGTTTGCAATTTTGGCCTCGTAAGAGAGCTAGAAAATTCTTACCTAGAGTAAACTATACGACTTTAACTAATGTTAATTCTAAAGGAAAACTGATTGGTTTCATTGCATATAAAGCTGGAATGAAATCGGCGATTGTAAAGGACGAAACTGAAAATTCTATGACTAAAGGAAAGCGAATTGCTGTTCCAGTAACAATTCTTGAATGTCCAAACATGAAGATATTTTCTGTGAGATTATATCAATATGGAATTGTAAAAAAAGAAATGATAATTGACGAAAATGTAAAGGCTGATGCAAAAGATCTTAGACGAAAATTAAAGGTGCCAAAAAGCGGCGGGCGAAGTCTTGACAATATTAAGGCTGAAGATTATGATAATGTGTCAGTGATTGTTTATTCTAAAGTTAGAGATTCAAATATAAAGAAAACTCCGGATTTATCTGAAATTGCAATCAACGGAAATAGTGTAGAGGAAAAACTTGCATGGGTAAAAGAAAATAAGAACAAAGAAATTTCTGTTATGGACGTGATTGGAAAGGGAGACTTGATTGACACAAGAGGTTTAACTAAAGGTAAAGGTTTAGTAGGTCCAGTAAAGAGATTCGGTATAACGCTTAAGAGTCATAAGTCTGAAAAGGGAAGAAGAAAACCAGGTAGTTTAGGTCCTTGGCATCCAGCAAGAACAACATATATGGCGCCGATGGCAGGACAGCTTGGAATGTTTACAAGAGTTGTTTACAATAATAAAGTAATTGATGTGGTCAAAGGAAGTGAAAAACCGATTTTAGGAATAAAAAATTATGGGAATGTTAAATCAAATTATGTTATAGTCAGAGGAAGTGTTCAGGGCGCAGCAAAAAGACAAATCATAATCACTCCAGCTTTTAGGGGAACGAGAAAACAAGGAAAAAAGAAATTAGAATTAATAGAAATGAGATAAAATGGCAAAACTAAAACAATTACAAATTATGGATAATGACGGAAAGAAAGTAAAAGAGATTGATATGCCGTCGTATTTTGAATCTCCGATCAGAGAGGATATTGTCTTTAAAGTTCTTGAAACTAAAAAACACAGACAACCTTATGCGCCATCTCTAGTTGCAGGTAAACAGCACGCAGCAAAAGGAAAGGTCAATCATAGAAGGCACGTTTGGAGAAGCGGTTATGGACGAGGAGCATCAAGAGTTCCAAGAAAAATATTTTCACGACGTGGAACGCAATTCAACTGGACTGCGGCAGAAATTCCATTTGCGAGAGGGGGAATGAGAGCTCATCCTCCGAAAGTCATTGCTTTGATCAATACTTCAAAGATAAATAAAAAAGAAATGGATATGGCTTTAAGGAGCGCCATTTCTGCAACGGCATCACAAGATAGAATCGTTAAAAAATATAAAACACTTTCAGTAAAAGATTTTGAGAGCAAACAACTTCCTTTCGTTGTTGAAGATAAAGTTTTTGATTCAAAAATTAAAGAGCTAAGTAGTTCAATAAAAAAAATTGTTGGTGAAAATATCTTCAATGTTTCTCTTTCTAAAAAATCTGTTAGAAGTGGAATAGGGACTCGAAGAAACAGAAGATACAAAAAAACTGCTGGACTGCTTATCGTTACCTCAAGTAAAGAAAAAATTAAGTCTAAAGTATATGACTGGAAAGATGCAAAAACTCTTGGAGTTGTTGATTTGGCCGAGGGAGAACCCGGAAGGATCACAATATATACTGAAAGCGCGATTAAAGAATTAAATGAAAGATTTGGAGAGAAAAGATAATGAGAGCCATTTCACTTAAACCAATTGTTTCTGAAAAGGCAGTTATGTTAATCGAAACAAAAAATACTTTGTTATTTGAACTTGAAAAAACTGCGGGTAAAAAGGAAATAAAAAAAGAGATTGAAGAAATATTTGATGTTAAAATAAAAAGTGTCAACACTTTGATAAAAAACAACAAGAAATATGCTTATGTTAGATTAAATGATAAATTTCCTGCAATTGATATTGCAACGAAATTAGGATTGATATAAATGGCAAAAAGAATAATTTCACAGGCTAGAGGAAAGGGTTCAATGACTTATAGAGTCAGAAGAAAAGCATACAGGCATAAAATCGCTTATCCTCCTCGATTTAATGGAGAGGGGGAGGTTGTGAAACTTGTAAATTCAGCCGGACATACAACTCCATTAGCAAAAATAAAATATGGAAAGAAAGGAGAAATATTTTTTATACCGGCAAGCTACGGAATAAGTGAAGGTCAAAAAATAAATCTTGGTGATGATAAATTCGAAGTTAAAAATGGAAATATTTCTAGATTAAAATTTATGCCAGTCAAAACCCAAGTGTTTAATGTCGAAGCTCGACCAAGTGATGGTGGAAAGTTTGTTAGAACTGGCGGAACCAGTGCGATTGTAAGTAAAGTTGTGAGTGGGAAAGTTTATCTGATAATGCCGTCGAAAAAAGAAAAAGCTTTCAGTGGAGAATGCAGGGCAACGGTTGGATCTTGTGCTGGGCATGGACGAGTAGATAAACCATTTGTTAAAGCAGGACGTAAACATTACATTAAAAAAGCTAAAAATAAATTATGGCCTAGAACATCTGCTGTAAAGATGAACGCAATAGATCATCCATTCGGTAGTGGTAGAGGAAAGAATCCAAAGAGCAAGATCGCTAAACGAAATGCTCCTCCAGGCAGAAGAGTCGGATTGCTTAGACCGTCAAGAACAGGAAGGAAGAAACGATAATGGCACAAAGAGAATTTACATACAGAGGAATATCGCTTGAAGAATTGAAAAAGCTTGATGTTAGAGAATTCGCTAAATATTTGAAAGCTCGTTCAAGGCGAACAGTCCTTAGACAATTTAGAGATATTGAAAATTTTATTGCAAGAAGCAGAAAGAAACTTGATAAGAAGAAACTTGTTAAGACTCATGATAGAGAGATGGTAATAGTCCCTGCTATGGTCGGATGGAGAGTCATGGTCCATAACGGAAGAGGATACGAACAAGTTGATATCGTCGAAGAGATGCTTGGACATAGATTTGGGGAATTTTCACAAACAAGATCAAAGATCAAACACGGAAGTGCGGGTGTTGGTGCAACTAAAGGAAGTAAAGCTAAGAGCAAAAAATAAAAAATGACAGAAAAAAATTACAATCCAGAACAGAGTGCGAAGAATATTCCAGTTAGCGAAAGTAAACCCGCAGTCGAAAAAGTAGTCGAAAAAGTAGATAAGAAAAAGGGCTTACTTTCTTTAGAAAAAGGCTCTCTTTCGAAAAGAGACTCTGGAGAGAAAAATCATGCTGAAAGAAAAGTTTCCCCGGAAATCAAAGAAACTAAGATAGAAAAGAAAGATAAAGTAAAAACAGTGAAGAAAAGTGAAGCGATAGTCAAGGGAATTTCAATCCCTATATCGACAAAAACAAGTATTGAAATTTGCAGATTCATTAAAGGTAAATCTATAAGAGAAGTTGTTGATTATCTGGAATTGACTGCGAAAGGGAAAAAAGCAATTCCTATGAGAGGGGAACTTCCGCATAGACACGGGTTTAAAGATATTCATCAAAGAAAAAGATTAATGGGCGGTCGTTATCCAAAAAATGCTAGTGAAGGTTTCATAAGATTGCTTCGAAGTGTCGGCAGCAACGCTGTCGCTAATGGAATGGATGAACCTATAATTGTAGAAGCTGTGGCAAACTACGCTTCAAGACCTTATGGTCGATTTGGAAGGAACAAGAAGAAAAGAACCCACATTACGATAAGAGTCATGGAGAAAAGTAAAGTACTTGAATTGAGTGCAAAGAAAAAATAAAATGGAAGAAAGAAAAACTGTACAACTTAAGAAAGATGAATTTTCTATTCGAGAATATATAAAAACAAATCTTGGAAAAGGAAAAGTTTCTAAGGTTAGAATTGAATATACGCCCGTTGGAGAAAAAATAATAGTTTCTACAAATAAACCTGGACTGGTAATAGGAAAAAAAGGAGAAAAAATTGAAGAGCTTACAAGTGTTTTGAAAAAAAGATTCAAACTTGAAAATCCGCATATTGAAATTGATGAAATAAAAAAAGTTGAATTTGATGCGCAATTGATTGCAGATGAAATTGCTTTGACGCTTGAAAGAATGGGACCGCTTAAATTCAAAGTTATTTCATATAGAGTTCTTCAAAGAATTGTTGGGGCTGGTGCTCTTGGAGTTGAAATAAAATTGAGCGGTAAATTACCATCGAGCAGAGCAAAGACTTGGCGATTTGCCCAGGGGCTTCTAAAGAAAACAGGGGATCCTGCAAAGGTTGTCGATAAAGCGCAAGCAGTGGCAAACACAAAACCTGGAGTGGTCGGAATTAGTGTGAGCATCTTATCTCCAGATGCGATATTGCTTGATAAAGTTGATATCAATGGAGCATTATTAACGAAAGTCAGAAGCAATAGAGCATCGGTTATGATAGAGAAGGAATTAGAAAAAGAAAAAGAAAGTGTTAAGAAGGAAAAGAAAGTTTCACAGGAAATCAAAGAAACTAAAAAGGCAAAAATTAAAACGAATAAACCTATCGAAGGAGATATTAAAAATGACTAAAAAACGATCTAAAGAAATACATGATTTGAGCAAAGACGCTAAAGAAAAAAAATTGAAAGAACTGAAATTAGAATTAATCAAAGCGAAATCAAATTCGGCTAAAGGTGGATCTGCAAAGATACATGAGATAAAGAAAGCTGTAGCTAGAATTCATACATTTAATACTCTCAACTCTAAACAGGAGTTGAAGAAAAAGTCATAAATGGAAATATGCCCAAAATGTGGCTTGCCAAAGCAAGCCTGTGTGTGCGAACAGATCGCAAAAAGCGAACAACACATAAAAGTGACTACGATGAAGAAACGATACGGAAAAGTCGTAACGCAAGTGACCGGCCTTGAAAAAGGAATGGACATAAAGCAAATCGTGAAAAGCTTAAAAAACGAGCTTGCTTGCGGTGGGACTTTCGACGCCGAGAAAGGCTTTATCGAACTTCAGGGAGATCACCACAATCGGATAAAGCCGATCCTTATAAGGCTCGGATTTGAAGAAAATTCGATTGAGAACTAAAATCACACAAAACAAAAATGAAAGAAAAAAAACAGAAGAAAACAGAAGAAAAAATGTCAAATGGAGTAAATACTCGAGTAGCCGGAGCAGCGACTAGAGGAAGAGTTTTTGAAGGGACTGTAATAAAAAAATTCCCGACAAGAGTCGTAATCCAATTTGAGAGAACAGTTTATGTAAGTAAATATGAAAGATATTCAAAAGCTAAAACGAAGATTCACGCTCGACTTCCATCGAGCATTGAAAATCAAATCAATGTTGGAGATTATATTAAAGTACAGGAATGCAGACCGCTTAGCAAATTGATACACTCGGTCGTCATAGAAAAAATTAGAGGAAAGGATGAAATGATGCAGAAGAAAACAGGGGAGAATAAAAAATGAAAGCAATAAGCGCGAGAGGAACAGAAGGATTGAATATTGGAAGCGAATTAATCGCTTGTGATAATAGCGGAGCAAAGATTGTAAGAATCGTTGGAGTAAAACGAGCAAAGGCTAAGAAAGGAAAGCAAATCGCGGCTAAGATTTCAGATTGGGTTAAAGTTTCAGTGAGAAAAGGAACTCCGGAAATGAAGGGAAAAGTTTTTGATGCAGTCATTGTAAGACAAAGAAGATCATATAGGAGATTGACTGGAGAGCGAATAGCATTCGAAGATAATGCCGTCGCTATTTTGAAAGATGAAAAAGGAAATCCAAAAGGAACTCAAATTAAAGGACCAATTGCAAGGGAGGTACTTGAAAGATGGCAAAGTGTAGCCAAGCTTGCAAGTATTGTTGTTTAAAATGACAGGAACAATAGCTGAACTCAACTGGGAAATGACTCAAAGTAGAAAGGTCTTTAGAGAAGTTGATGAGAGATTAATGAAATTAGGATTAGAACAATCATTAAAATATATAATTAACATTCCCTCAGTAGAATTTAATCTATCATCTGAAGAAGCTGAAAAAATAAAAGGAATTTATTCGGGAGTAAGTATTCTTGCAAAAGAAATTGGGATAGATACTTCCGAATACGATTTAAAATTTAATGAGGAATTAAACAGATATACAAGAACATAAAATGAAACTTAAATTTTCAACGGCGTGGATAGCGTCGAAGCAAACGAGAAAACAAAGAAAATACAGAGCAAACGCTCCACTTCATCTTAAACATGAATTTTTAAGTGCCCATGTCAGTAAAGATTTGAGAAAAAAGCATAACATCAAAAATATTCCAGTTAGAAAAGGAGATAAGGTCAAGATCATGAGAGGAAAATTCAAGAAGAAAGAAGGAAAGATCGTGGGGGTTTTACTTAAACGATCAAAAGTTGAAGTTGAGGGAATTCAAGCGAAGAAAAGAGACGGATCAAATGTGAATGTAAGACTTGAACCATCTAATCTAATGATCATTGAATTAAACAGTGAAGATAAAAAAAGAATGAAAGTCAGAACAGTAAAGAGGAAAGAAGTTAAGAAAATAAAAGTTCAAAAGGAAATTAAGATAGCGGCGAAGAATGAGATTAAACAAGATAAAGTGAAGAATGAGAAAGTAAAGAAATAAAATGGCACACTTAAAGAGACACATAATACCAAAGAATTGGCCGATTCCAAGAAAGGGAACGACATTTGTAGTCAGACCAACCTCAAAAATCGAACTGGGAGTTCCGATATTAATCGCACTTAGAGATATGTTAAAGCAGGCTGAAGATAGACGTGAAGTAAAAAAAGCTATACATAATAAACTTGTAAGAATAAATGATAGACTTGTGAGAGATGAAAAAAATACTTTGAGTCTATTTGATACTTTGACATTAATACCGTCGAACAAAAGCTATAGATTAACGATGAATGAATTTGGGAAGTTTGAGTTTGAAAACATAAAACCGGAAGAATCATTCAAAAAAGTTGCGAAAGTGATTGATAAAAAAGTCTTGAAAGGAAAGAAGACGCAAATAAATTTGAGTGATGGTAGAAATTATCTGATTAAAGATGCGCCAAATTATAAAACAAATGATTCAGTAGTCGTAAATCTTAAAGATAAAAAAATTGAAAAGAAATTAGAGCTGAAAAAGGGTGCGAAAGTTTTTGTATTCCAAGGTAAACATACTGGAAAGTTTGGAACAATAAAAGACATTGATGAAAAACATAAAAGATATGGGATTGAATTAAAAAATAAAGAAACGATAAGTGTTTTAGTTTCTTTTTTGATTGTTGTAGAATAAAATGGCAGAAAGAATAAAAAATAAAACAGAAAATGAGCCCGTTTCCGAAAAGACTTCGGAGAAAAAGGAAAATAATATGAGAAAAATTGCTATTGAAAAAGTTGTACTTAGCGTCGGCGGGGTCGCTGGAGAACTTGAAAAAGGAGTTTTATTGTTAAAAATAATCGGAGAAAATCAAAAAGTTTCAAAGACACAATCAACAAAAAGAATCCCTTCTCTTGGAGTTAGACCTGGACTTGAAATCGGTGCTGTAATTACTATAAGGAAGGATATGGATAAAATGTTAAAGAGACTGCTTTCATCAGTGAATAATAAATTGTCGAGAAAACAGATTTCAACGAATAATTTCTCTTTTGGAATACATGAATATATTGAAATTCTGGGAATAGAATATCAAAGAGAGATAGGAATAAAGGGCCTCGATGTCACGGTCGTCTTTAAGAGAAGCGGACGAAGGGTAAGACTTAGAAAAATAAAACGTGGAAAGATCCCATTACGACAAGTCATAACAAGAAAAGAAATAATTAAATTTATGGAAGATAACTTTGGCACGGAGTTTCACGGGAAGGTAAAGGATTAAAATGACAGCAAGACAAAAATCAGAGATTTTGGCTCATTTGCCAAAAAGTCAAATGAATCAAAGATTTTCATTCATCCAAAAAATGATTGGAGGCAATTTTGAATGACAGCATCAGATCACACAAAAGTTTTGAAACAAATAAGGAATAAACCAGCGAAAGCTAACAAATTTTTGAAACACAACAGACCAAAGGAAAGGAAAATGGGTGTCGCGTCGAGAAAGTGTGAAAGATGCGGAAGATTCGGTGCTCACATCGGATCATATGGCCTACATTTATGCAGGCATTGTTTTAGAGAGGTAGCGGAGGAAATTGGATTCAATAAATACAGTTAAAATGTCACAAGATACAATCGCAGATGCGTTAAACATGATAAGAAATGCAAAGAGATCTAGAAAGGACAAAGTTAAAGTTCAAATTATCTCAAATCTACTTATTAGAATTTTGAAGATAATGAAAGACGAAGGCGCAATAAAGAATTACAAAATCAATGCGAAGGATAAGTCAATGGAAATTTCACTTGGAAATGTAATGGATTGCAAAGCAATCAAGCCGAGATTCACAGTTGATACAGATCAAATCGATAAATACATGAGAAGATATCTTCCTGCAAGAGGAGTTGGTACGATAATCATATCAACAAATCAGGGTCTATTGACTCACACAGAGGCAATTGAAAAGAATATTGGAGGATGCTTAATCGCATATTTCTACTAAGATGAAGAGAGACTTAATTAAAAAAATAAAAATAGCACCCGGCGTAAGCGCGCAAGTTAGCGGTAGCAGAGTCACTGTAAAAGGAATTAAAGGCAGCTTGGAAAAGGAATTCAAGATAAAGGGCGTTAAATTTGAAGTGAAAGAGGATGAAGTGATTTTATCGGCAAAGAAAGCTACAAAGGATGAAAAAAGAAATATGAATACTGTTTCTGCACACATAACAAATATGATTCGGGGAGTTGATGTAGGTTTTGAATATGAATTGAAAATTTGCGCATCGCACTTTCCGATGACAGTTGATATAAAAGGAAACAAAGCGTTTGTAAAAAATTTTCTTGGAGAAAAAATTCCCCGAGATGTGACAATCCCAAAAGGCGCAGAAGTTTCTATTGATAAAGAAAAAATAATAATCAAATCAATTGATATTGAAGTTGGCGGTCAAGCCGCTGCTAATTTTGAAAAATCTACTCAAATTACAAATAGAGATAGAAGAGTTTTCCAAGATGGAATCTATATCACAAAAAAGCCGGGGAGAGAAATGTAAATGACAAAAGCAAAATTCCTTCAAAGAGACTGGACTAGATTTTCAAGATTAGGAAGACGGAAAAAAAGCAAACAGAAATGGAGAAGACCGACGGGCAGAGATAATAAGATGAGAGAGAAGAGAAGAGGTTATCCAGTTGTAGTCAGTATTGGTTATAGAAAAAAAGCTATAGATAGAAATAAAGTTGATGGAAAAGAGATTGTAATGATATTCAACGTAAGTGATTTGACAAAGGTCGGAAAGAATAATGTTGCACATATAGGAAAGGTTGGAGCAAAGAAAAAATCTGAAATTGCAAAGAAAGCGATTGAAATGAAAATAAATTTATTAAATGTAAATGAAAATAAATTGTTTAAAACAATAGAGAAAAAGAAGAAAAAAGCTCAAGAAAAAAAATCTTTAGAAAAAAAATCTTTAGAAAAAAAGGAGAAGAAAGAAAAGAAGACCAGGGAAGTCAAGGCAGATAAGCCAATTAAAGAAGATAAAAAAATAGAAGAAGAAACTAAGGAGAAAGTAGAATGAAACTTGATAAGAAAAAAAATTTGACAGCGAGAACACTTGGTGTTGGAAAAGGAAGAATTGTATTCGTGAAAGAAAGATTGAATGAAATAAAAGAGGCTATCACAAAACAAGATATTCATGATCTTAAAAAAGACGGAGCGATAATCATAAAAGAAATAAAGGGGAGAAGTAAAGTAATTAAGAGAAAAAGGCAAAGAAATGACGGGAAGGTCAGACGTAAAGTCAATGTAAGAAAGAAGAATTATATAATCATGACTAGAAAACTAAGATCTTACTTGAAACATCTTAAAGCTGGCGGGGAAATTTCGAGAGAAGATTTTATTGATTTAAGAAAGAAAATAAGGAATAAGCACTTTGATTCACTTAGATCGATGAAAGAGTTTATGAAGTCAAAGGGAGGAAAGAGATAATGAAACTGAAAAGAACTCGGGGAAAAACAATAAAGCGAAGAAGAATTGAAAACAAGACTAACTATGATAAAAGATTGAATATGCTTAAAAGCGGCAGTCTTAGAATTGTATTCAGAAAATCAAATAGATACATTCAGGCTCAACTTGTTGAAAGCATAGAATCTCAAGATAAAATCTTGATAAACTTAAAATCAAGTGAGTTGATGAAATATGGCTGGCCGGAAGAAGCTCGAAATAGTTTGAAATCTCTTCCCGCATCATATTTGATTGGATATTTAATTGGAAATAAGATTGATGATAAATCAAAGAAGAAGGGATTGATTGTTGACCTTGGAATGTACAGAACTGTCCATAAATCTAAAATTTACGCTTTTATAAAAGGTCTTGTTGACGCTGGAGTTGAAGTGACGTCAAAAGAAGATATATTTCCAGAAGAAGATAGAATAAAGGGAAATCATTTAAAGAACAAAATAGTGATGAAGAAATTTGATGAAGTCAAAAAGAAAATAGGAGGAAAGAAATAAAATGAAAGCGAAAAAATTACTATTTTTTAGCATTCATTTTCATAGGGAGAAAAGAAAATGAGAGAAAAAGCACCACCAAGAAGAAAATTTATGAAAGGCGATTTAGACGAAGCCATAGTTGGATCAGAGATAATCAAAGAGCCAACGAGAGAAGAAAGAAATGCTCAAAGAACGAGAGAAAATGACAGGGAAAAATTAGCATCTTGGGTTCCGAAAACAGATCTTGGAAGAAAAGTAAAAAGCGGGCAAGTTACAAATCTTAATCAAATAATCGATTCTAATCAAAAAATCCTTGAACAACAGATTGTTGATAAACTTATCAATGTCAAAACTGATTTACTTTTAATGGGGCAGAGCAAAGGTAAATTCGGTGGAGGAAAAAGAAGGGCTTGGAGACAAACTCAGAGAAAAAAGAAAGAGGGAAATGTTGCGACGTTTTCAGCACTTGCTGTTATTGGAGACGAGGACGGGCATGTCGGAATCGGACAGGGAAGAGCTAAAGAAACTTTGCCTGCTAGAGATAAAGCAGTCAGAAAAGCAAAACTTGAAGTGATAAGAGTAAGAAGAGGGTGCGCGAGTTTTGATTGTTCTTGCGACAAATTACATACTGTTCCATTTGTAGTAGAGGGCAAGGCGGGAAGTGTCAGAATAACTTTAATACCTGCTCCACAAGGAACTGGACTTGTTGCAGGAAATGAAGTTAAAAAAATACTAAAGCTTGCGGGAATCCATGACGTTTATAGTAAAACTTTTGGAAAAATTAGGACGACATTCAATTTAGCGAAAGCAACAATGGATGCGCTTGAAAAAACAAATAGGAGATTAGAATGAAATTTATGTTAAGAATTAAGGGAGAGGTCGGAGTAGATAGAGATATTGAAGAAACTATGTGCAGATTAAAATTAAAAAAGAAATTTGTCGGTGTCATTTTGAATAAAGAAACAAACGTTCAGATGGGGATGGTCCAAAAAATTAGAAACTGCGTCGCTTACGGAGAAGTGAGTGATGAATTACTTGAAAAAATAATTGCTTCTAGAGGGAGAGCGCTTGATACTTCAAAAAAAATGGCTGAACCGAAAAAAGTTGTTGAGGGGCTGAAACAAGGAAAGAGTCTTGAAGACTTTAATGTAAAACCATTTTTCAGAATGCATCCCCCCCGAGGAGGATTTAGAGGACCGGCTTCTACAAAAACTCATTATCCAAAAGGAACTTTAGGAGATCACGGAAAGGAATTAAATAAACTTGTAGAGAGGATGTTATAAAATGGGAACAAGAACTCATAAAAGAAAAAAAGTTTCGAGAATGCATGGACGAAAAATGGGAACTCATGGAAGTGGAGCCAGAAAAAACAAAAAAGGTAAAGGTCATCATGGGGGTAAAGGGATGAGTGGAACAGGTAAGAGAGCAGATCAAAAGAAAACTTTAATGTTAAAATTATATGGTCATGATTATTTCGGCAAGGCGGGAATCACGTCGAGAAGAACACAAAGAGATAAATCAGACAGAATCAATCTTAAAGATATTTACTCTAATATTGATTCGTTAGTAAAGAGGGGCGTGGCTAAAGTTCAAAAATACGGCGGTTATGAAATCAATCTTGAGAGTTATGTTATTCTTGGGGATGGTAATGTTGAGGATTTGAAAAAGCTTGGAAAGTTAACTATAAAAGCAAAGAAATCTTCAAATTCTGCAATGGACAAAATTAAAAAAGCGGGCGGCGAAATAATTGTCTCTTCAAAAGAAGATTCAAAATCTAAGTAAAAATAAAAATGGCTAATGCAAAGGGAATATTCCAATACATTCCGGAGGTACGAAAACCGGAAGAGAAAAGAATTAGTTTCAATGTCAAATTCAAATGGACTTTGATAGTTTTAATCTTATTCTTTGTATTGAGCGGGATTCCTCTTTATGGACTGACGGTTAATGCTCTTGAAAATTTCAAATTCTTTTCAACAGTTCTTGGTGCGGATTTTGGATCGTTAATTTCTCTTGGAGTTGGACCAATAGTAATGGCTTCTATCATTTTACAATTATTAGTCGGTAGTCAAATAGTTGCTATAGATACTACAACTGCTGAAGGAAAAAGATTTTTTCAGGGAGTTCAGAAATTATTGGTTTTCTTTTTCATAATCTTTGAGTCAATGGTCTTTGTATTGATGGGGGGTTTCCAAGCTGCGCCGGGAATGACGTGGCTTTTGGTTACGCAGTTAATTATTGGAGGATTTGCAATATTTTATTTGGATGAAGTCGTTGCTAAATGGGGATTTGGAAGTGGAGTAAGTCTGTTCATTGGAGCAGGAATAAGCAAGCAAATATTGATACAGGCTTTCCAATTTGTCGGAACAAATCCAACAACAGGAGCGGAAACCATTTGTCTTTTTAGTTTGAAAGATACTCCTTGTCCTGGAAAAGTTTTTGTTATCTTACAGAGTTTAATCAATCCTAATTCGACAGAAATGTTTGTAGCTCTTGCGGCGATCATCGCGACGATAATCGTATTCTTAGCAGTTGTTTGGGCGCAATCTTTGAAAGTAGAAATTCCATTATCTTACGGAAGAATAAAAGGTTATCAAATCAAATGGCCGTTAGCATTTTTCTATGCTTCAGTAATTCCAGTTATTTTAGTTGCGGCGCTCGTCGCCAATCTCCAATTGTTTGGAGGAATATTGCAAAATAAAGCAATGCCATGTTTAGATGGAGATGAGTTGACTGCATGTAATGGAGGATCGAAGTTTGCGTCTCATTTGACATTCTTAGGGCATTTTTCTAATGGAGTTGCAGATAGGGGATTTTTATCCTGGGTAAAGGACCCTAATCCAAGTTTAGTTGAATTGCTGATCAGAGGAGGGTTTTCATTCAAATTATTACTTCAGGGACTAACACATATTTTATTTTTTACATCTCTTGCAATCATATTTTCAATATTTTGGGTAAAGACTTCGGGAATGGATGCTAAAGCGCAGGCGCATAATATTGGATCGAGTGGACTTCAAATTTCAGGATTCAGGCAAGATGAAAGAGTGCTTGAAAGCATACTTGAAAGATATGTAATGCCACTAACTGTGATGGGCGGTGCGGCAATTGGTTTACTTGCATCAGCAACAAATTTGCTTGGGGCTCTTGTCGGTGGAACTGCCGTCCTTCTTGTAATCATGATAATGTATCAGTTCTATCAAAATATTGCACAGCAACATTCTGTGGATATGCATCCAGTAATGAGAAAATTTATGAAGGTGTAAATTGGAAGAAAGTATTTTAGACAAAAAGGGGAAGGAGGGAAGTTTATTGCCTATATTAATTATATTAATTGTTTCGTTGCTCATTGCAGGAATGTGGGATAAAAATGCAGTGATAAAGAATACTGCCCACTCAATTCTTGATCCGTCTGCAGGAGCGCTACTTGATCTAAATGTTATTTGGGGAATGCTATTATTAGTTTTGATTCTATCAATCATTATGACAATTGTACAGAAGTATGCGACCGATCAAGTGACACTTAAAGAGATGAAAATGGAACAAAAAAAACTAAGTGAAGAAATGAAAAAAGTTAAAGACAACCCTTCGAGAATGATGGAACTACAAAAAGAAAGTATGAAGTTCATGATGCCGATGATGAAACTTTCAATGAGAGGAATTATTTATACAGGAATTCCGTTGATATTAATGTTTAGATGGTTTATGGATTATTTTAGCGCGAATCCTTACAAATTTTTTGGATTCATGACCTGGCTTTGGTTTTATTTAATCGCTTCAATTGTATTTTCAAGTATTCTTAGAAAATATATGGATGTAGTTTGAAAATATTGATTAATCGTTTTAATTCTGAAGATGTTCTATAAATTCTAGTAGATAATTCTGATTGTATTTTAGTTGACCGGAATTTTTTGTCCATTCATTTGATAGGCTAAATAAATCGTTGCTGTCTAAACTTTTATTTTTATCAAGATCATATATTGATGTATTCTCTTGCGAGATAGTTGGTGGAATTATCGTTTGATTTCCATTTTGATCGTAAAAAAGAGAATTCATGTCCGAACTAAATGATAGGGTTGAAATCAGAGAATTTATATTTGAATAATATAAAAAAGTTTGGGCGCTTGAAGAAGAGTTTACGATAGAGAGGTTTTGATTTGAGGGGTTTGATAAAAATAATTCATATTCTAAGCTAGACGGAATTGTGAAGTAAGTAAATCCAAAAAGAGTTTTTTGTATTATTGGAAGTTCGTCAAAAAAGTTTGAGTTTTCATATCCGTATTTTCGTCCTATTGAATCTACAAATAAAAAATTGTTTGAGAGTAATTTAGAGGAGATTGTTTCTGGAAATATAGTTACTATGTCTATTCCACTTCGAATTAAATCGTCTAAATATCTTTCTTTTACGATATCTAAGGTTTCTTTTAATGTGCCTCCTGCCGAAAGCCAGGAGATGTCTTCTACAAAGCAGGAAGGATAATTTTCATAAGAAATATTTCCTAAGGAATCTATTTGAGCTGATTTTTCTTGTGATGGAAAATCTGGATCATAGATAGAAATTACCGAGTCGTCGTGATTGATTTGTAATTTGTAAGCTACTACCGTTTTTGTTTGACCTTCGGAATTTGTTAAGTTCAACAAAGCGGGCTCATTTTCATGAGAGAGAATATCAATTAGTTTTTCTTTTGAAGAAGAATCTGAAATGACGCCTGCATTTCTAGCCATAACGACAAGTGGAAATTTTTTTTGTTCTCTATTTATTTTAGCTTTAGTGGGTTCATCGTCCAAATCTCTATCATAAGTAGGCATTTGGACCCCCACTCCCCCTTCTAAAAAATAAAGTGGGTCTGTAAAGTAATAGGTTGAGGATAAAGACATTCCAAAAGTATTTTTATCTGGGATATTTTCAAGATAGGGAACTATTAGCGGATAGTAAGATGAAATCTCTTCATCCGAAACAACTTTTGCTTGAGGGTAAGAATCAATTATATTTTTTATGAATTCAATAAATTGATTTTGATTTTCTTCTGGGGTAGGCTGCCAGCTCTCAAAATTATATCCATCTATATTGACTTTGAAGTGACCGCCATGAATTCCGATAGGATCATAAATTGTTGGAGTAAATATTTCTGGAGATAATTTTAATATAAAAGCTCCGGGATCTCCTTCTCGACCTGTCAGTACATAACCTCCATCAGAAGTAATATCCCAACCAGTGATAAGTCTTTGAATTGGATTGGTGTAGGCTTTATGCCATAAGATGTTTGAGTCCTTATCTATTGCTGTCAAAGCTGGCGTATAGTTAAAGGTTAATTGGGAAGATAAAATAGTAAAATTATTTTCGGGGTTTTTTGAAAAATTTATAAGATAGTCGGTTCCTAAATCTAATTCTTTTGGATAACTTGGAAGTAAATCCCCGTTTATATCTGTCCTGAATATAGCAATATCTTTAGTTGAAGAAGTACGAAAAATAGATGCTGCAAAAATATAACCCTCATCTAACTTTTCTATATTGCCTTCCGGAATTCCGAGATATTCGTAATCTCTAACCGATTCAACATTGAAATTAGAATCTAATTTAATGAAAGAGGTAGATAATGAGCTGGGATAATATTGGGGATCGTTTCTGGACGCGGTGATTAAAATTTTATCATCTATTGCATTTACTGTATTTATGTGATAAAGTTTATCAGTTAAAATCTGTTTAGGATAGTCCGGTTTAAGATTCATATTACTATCGTATCCAATTATTTTTATTCCAGAATGAACAGAATCTAATCCGAATGCATATATATCTTCATTATAAGATAATAAAAAATAAGGAGAAATAAAAGAATTTTGTGGTAGGGGAAATTTGGATAATATTCTTGCATTATCGTCGAAGGTAATAAGATTAATTTCTGTAGTGTATTCGGTTTTATCATCAAAATAATATTCAAGAGTGCCAATCATAAACTTGTCTGGCTCTGGAGAGATTATCCGAGAATAAACATTTTTACAAGATCCAAATTTTTCTACTAAAAGGGGAAATGAATCTATTGGAGAAAATTTTGAACTAAATAATGGGTGACACATATCCCCTCTTGGATTTTCGGTCAATCCAAAAAAGAAATAATTGTCTGATTGATACTGTTTTATGTCTATTGGGAGTGTAATCGTTTGATTAGGAAAAGAAAATGATTTTTCCCATTCCACAATAGGTGGTTCATTGGCAGATGAAGAACAAATTCCGTAAAATAATGCCGATCCAACAACAATAGGAATTAATTTTTTCTTAAACAAATTTTTTCCTTCTTTTAATGAATTAATTAAGTCTTCAAGTGACATTTTACTCCAATTTATGAAGAGATAGGAATATTTAAAAGTGTCCAAATTAAGACTGATTATGGAAAATGAAAAAAATCAGCAAGAATTGATGTTCAAACTCAGCATGTATGAACAGCAAATAAAGCAAATCCAAGAAAATATGGAAATGGTCGAGCAGAACATCATTGAACTTTCAACATTGAATTTAGGGCTTGATGATCTAAAAGGGAAAAAGGACAGTGAAATTCTTTCTCCAGTCGGAAGAGGAATTTTTGTTAAATCAAAGTTGATTGATGAAAACTTGATAGTTGATGTAGGCAGTAAGAAATTTGTCACAAAAAGTATTGATGAAGCAAAGGACGTAATAAAAAATCAATTAAAAAAACTTGAGGAAATAAGAGATAGTCTTAATTTTTCATTAGAAAAGATAAACGAAGAGATAGGCCAATTTTTATCTGGTGTTGAAAAAGATTCCAAAAGTTTAAAAGATAACTGATGTTCTTTAAGGAATGTTAGAATTGATTACTAAACCAAGTCAACATCAAAAGAGGCCATATAAAATGCTACTGGTGGGACTTCTTTATGGCTCATTATCCCTTCTTATGGTTAATTGGTTTTTTGCAAGTGATGCTGCGTTATCAGATGCATCTGGAATGATTGTCATTGCGTTTTGTATAATGTTCAGTATGCCTTACATGTATTACTTAGTCAAGTTTGAAGAGGAAGAAGATGAAAGTGTTGAAGGGCTTTTAAGTGTTTGGCGGGCTCACAGCGACGCGCTTTTTGCGTTCATGTGGTTATTTTTAGGATTTGTCATTTCGTTTTCATTTTGGTTCATAGTCCTACAAAATCCAAATTTATTGAATTTCCAAGTAAAAACTTTTTGCGCCATAAATAATCCAGGGAGCATTGATGACTGTGTTTCACAATATAGTATTGGAGGAAGTGTGACTGGAACGGGGGGTATGACGAAAATGGGAAGATTTTTTACAATTTTAGAAAATAATGTTTATGTCATGATCTTTACATTAATCTTTTCTTTGATATTTGGCGCCGGTGCGATTTTTATTCTTGCATGGAATGCGAGTGTGATAGCCGCTGCAATAGGAATTTTCACAAGATATGACCTTAAAGAAGTTCCAATAGGAGTTGCAAGATATATGATACATGGATTTCCCGAAATAGCCGCTTATTTCATTACTGCACTTGCGGGGGGAATGTTTGGGGTGGGAGTCATTAGAAACGGAGTCAATAATAAACGATTTGTTCATGTTGTTGAAAACGTCATATTCCTTCTTTTTATAGCAATGCTGATATTAATTGTTGCTGCTGGAATTGAAGTTTATATCACTCCCTTATTCTTTACATGAAAGTCATAAGAAGGAATAAACAGTGTTCTGTGAATATGGTGTGAACGTTTAAGAGACAATGTTTTTATAGTTCTTATATTATATTAACATATAAAAAATGAAAAGAATTGGTGTTTGGTTCATTTTAGTTTTACTCGTCGTTCAAATCGTTCCTATCTCATTTGTTTCTGCTGCTCAGTATAATTTTCAATATGATTCTTCTGGAAATCTGATACAAAGTTCTGATAAATATTATGAGTATAATGATTTTAATGAACTTGAGAGAGTTAGAGCGAATGACCAAAATGGAGCGATTATTGTTGAATACTCTTATGATCATGAAGGCAATAGAATTAAGAAAGTAGAATATAATATTGATTTGCAATTTAATAATAGGACGACATACTATATTGACAAATCATTTATTCAGATAAGAATTACTAACGGAACTGTAATTAATGAAACTTATTATTATGATGAAAACATTCTAATTGCTAGAAAAGATAATGATGGGAAAAAGTTTTTTTATCATCCAGATCATCTTGGAAGTACAAATCTTGTTACAAATCAATCCGGAAATATAGTTGAAGAAACATTTTATTTACCTTATGGAGAAGTTCTAGAGGGGGAAGGGGATAGATTCCAGTTTACAGGAAAAGAAAAAGATAGTGAGACCGAACTGAATTATTATGGAGCAAGATATTATGATTCGGAATTAAAACATTTTACACAGGCTGATAGTGTTCTTGCAGAGGTTTATGATCCACAACAATTGAACAAATATGGTTATGCAAGGGATAATCCGTATAAGTATGTTGATCCAAGTGGGAACTATCTTTCTCCATTAGATATCCTCGATTATGCAAGTTTGGTTTATTCGACTTACGCTTTGTTTAAAGATCCAAGTTTAGAAAATGCAGGTTTCTTTGGATTGGATTTATTATCTGCTGCCGTGCCAGTAATCGGGGGAGCAGGATTTGTAGCAAAGGGTGGAAAGTTTGCTACAAAGATTGATGATGTTTCTGATGCAGGAAAAATAACTGGATATGGAGATGAGGCTGCAGGTGCATTTAGAAATGTTTTTGGTAATGATAATAGATTAATCTTAAAATCAGATTATCCAAGAGATTATGCACAAAGGCTAGAAGAAACTTCGTCGTATTTATCTCAAAATATTCCGGATTATAAATTCACTGAACACTCTTTAAATAGCATATTGGGCAGGATTGATCAGGGAAGGATTGATTCAATTCAATCAGTTGAGAATGCATTAACAAGTGGACATAAATACTATGATCCACAATATAATAATATTGTTTATGCTAAAGACAATGTTTTAGTTCATGTTGATCCAAATGTAAATGAAGTTATAACCGTTACTGAGGGAAATGTTAAGGGAGGTTATGTTAAGTTAGATTGAATGGGTAATAAATTTATATTGAATGGAGAGAAGAGTAAATTCGAATTTGAAGTAGTTGGCTATGAATTTGATAAGTCTTCAAATAAACATGATTCTGATTGGTTAATGATAAGAATAAATGTAAAAGATCATAATAAGAAATTTGAAATTATAAAGCCCATTTTGCTAAGTCAAGATTTAATTTATTTAAAAGAGTGGATATTAATGATTAAAAAAAGGAAAGTGGGATTTAAGGATTCGATAGAATTTATGGAACCTGATTTAAAATTCAATTTCATTGGAATGAAAGGAAAAAGGTACTTTTTTGAAATCTATCTACAATATAAGAAAACCAATTTATCTTTTAGAGTTTTTGGCGATGAATTGATACTCGAGAATATAATCTCATACTTAGATGCCAAAATTAAAAAGTATCCAAAACGAACTTAATTAAAATGCTACAACAAATCCCACTACAAAAATGGCGTGAAATTGAAAAGGTTTATCAAATAAATAAAGAGGGAACTATAACTTTTGTTGGATTTACAGGAAAAGAAAAAGATTCTGAAACTGGACTAAATTATTATGGGGCAAGATATTATGATTCTGAATTAAAATATTTTACACAGGCTGATAGTGTTATTGCAGATGTTTATGATCCTCAGCAATTGAATCGATATGGTTATGCAAGGGATAATCCTTGTGGATATACTGATCCGAGTGGGAACTATCTTTCTCCATTAGATATCCTCGATTATGCAAGTTTGGTTTATTCGACTTACGCTTTGTTTAAAGATCCAAGTTTAGAAAATGCAGGTTTCTTTGGATTGGATTTATTATCTGCTGCCGTGCCAGTAATCGGGGGAGCAGGATTTGTAGCAAAGGGTGGAAAGTTTGCTACAAAGATTGATGATGTTAATATCGGTTCAAATATAATTAATGATGGTAAGAGTCTATTAACTTCTACAAAAAATGTGCCCAATCCTTTTGGTGCAAAAGGGGGATTAGAGCATCAAACAAAAAATTTAGAAATATTTAAAGATATAGAATCTAGAGGTCTTATACCCCAAACAGAAGTAACAATCAAAGGCGCGGAATCAGGGAAAGTTAGAAGAGCTGATGTTGTTGGAATTGATGAATCTGGAAATATTGTTGAGATTCATCAATCTGGAAGAAGAACAACTGCCGGCAATCCCGTTTCTCGTGAAACAAATGCCTTAAATGATATAAAGAGCTCAGTTGAATCTGGTGGAACTGCATCAAAATCTGGAAATTCTTATACTTTTTCTGAAGATGTATCTATAAATTTTCATGATTATTTGGAGGATTATAATACTTAAATGGCTAAAGAAATAATCATTAATATATCAGAAGAAAAAGAAAAGGAATTTGTGAAATTTTTAAAAGATAATAATGCTGTTCTAATCTATCCTTGGAGTAATGAAGAGAAAATAAATATTGTAAACGACCTCTCAAAAAAAGATTCAGGTAAAGCATTCTTTGAAATTTGGAATAAAAGTTTTTCATTAAATCCAGAGTTTATAAAAATTAAAAAAGACTATGCAAAAGAGGGAAAGAAATTTGTTTTTCATCCAGTTGGAAAACCTACAATCTCTTGGTGGAGATCTATTGAGGGTAAAAATGGAAGAATATATTGGCAAAAACATTTTTTGACAAAAAAGTTGGAATATGATATAAAAGAGTTCGATAAATGGTATGATATAATAGTAAATTGGTTCAAGAAAAATTGTAATAAAGTTAATGGGGTGTATGTTGATTAAAACATAAATATTATGAAAAAACAGTATATCCAAATAAAAAGTGAAGGTGCTCCAAACGAAATAAGACCCAGTATTTCTGACAAGATTGAAAACTCTTTAGGGGGTGAAATATGAGTTTATTTTTAACGATGTTGGCATGTAAAATTTCTTCTAGAGATAAAGTTTTAGATTCGCTAATTGAGATTATGGAGTATAACTATTATAGATTAAATTCAAAGGAAGGAGTTAATTCTATATCTGGAGACAATAATCAATTTGTTGTGAGTAATGTTAAAAATGGGTGGGTTCAAGTATTTTGTCCAACAAATCTTAAGGATATTCTTGCATTAGAGTTGAGTAAAAAGTTAAAGTCACAAGTATTTTTCTTTCATATCCACGAGGGAAGATTTTGGATGTATGAATTATTTGACGCTGGAAGATTAATTGATAAATATAATCCCTATCCAGATTATTGGAATGATTTTATTGGAAAGAATGATGAAAAAGATTGGGAAGGTAATCCAATTTTGATTGGAAATATTTTTAATATATCTCCCCGAAGAATTAAGCCATATTTAATTAATCATTCAAAGATTATAGATAGAAAAATAAAAGCATTTCCAAAAGATGAATTCCCCCTACAAAGCGAGTGGTCAATGATAGACTTTCAAAATAAATTAGGAATTATTTATCCAGAATTTGATAAACCAAAAACACTCAATTTAGTTAAGCTATTATTTGAGAAAAAATGAAGAATAGGGAATAAAATGAAAAGTAATCAAATAGGTAAACATGATAATCAAAGAATTGTGACCGGAAAAGATGGTGAAACGTTTTATCTTCCAGACCATTATGAGAGTAAAGTATTGGAGGTATTCGAATGAAAAAAGAATACCCTTCTGTTAACTATTGTTTAATAAAAGATTATGAACAAATAAAAAATAAAATTAATAAAGATTCCCATGTGATTAATATCGACTTTTCATCATTTAAAGACTTATCAGAATTTAAAGAGTTTTTAAGATCAATAATCGATGTCCCACAGCATTATCTCAATAATCTTGATTCATTGCAAGATTTATTTTTTGAATTGCCCTATTTTGTAAAAAATAAAAAAATAATAGTACTATTGAAGAATTATAACCAATTGATGGTGTTAAACAAGTATTATTATGATAACTTTATAGATATTCTAGCATGTGCATCGAAATTTTTAGAAGATAATAAAGAAGGTGACCTCAAGACTTTTGTTTTTGTTGAGGGTAATAAACAAATGAAAAAATTAATCGATTATCAGAGTAAATTAATAAAAAAAGGGTAAAATGAAAAATGAAAATAGAGTTTACATTGTAGGGTTATTAATATCATTAATAATTATTTTTATGAGTCAAGGAATTCTTGCTGATGAAAGTCCTGCACTTCTTTATGCTCACGATGTAATTGTTCCAAAAACGAATAATCTAGATTTACAAGGTTCTCACAAGATTAATTTAAATTTAGGTTCGTCAAGTTACTCTTATAAAATAAGGTTGCCAAGAGGAACTAATAATTTACAACCAAACCTAGAATTATTTTATAGTAGTCTTAATGTTTTAGATAAACCTAATATCTTAGGGGGAGGGTGGAAGATTTCAGAAAACTATATAAAAAGATCTACTAATAAATCTTTTAGTTATATTGGAGACGATGAATTCAAATTCAATATCACCGACGGAACTGGAGCAACTGTTGCATGGCTTGGAAGTGAAGGGAATATTGTTTTGAAAGGAACTTGCACCTCTGGAGGAACATGTACCGCACCCGCAAATTCATTTATCATCAAAGATTCTACTGGAGATACAAAGGCATTTATTGACAGTGATGGAAATTTATGTATTGAGAGTGCAACATCTTGTGAAGCAAGTTCAGAACAAACATCTTGCACATCACCGAACGATTCATTTATTGTAAAAGATGACGCGGGAAATGAAGTTATTGTGATAGATTCAACGAATGGAAATTTATGTTCGACAGGGGGCATCTATGAATCATCGACGCCATAAACGGCTTCATCCCATATTACAAAAATTAATTTATTTATAATAAAGATTTTGTTTGGTATTAGGGTGGGACTCAATTTGGGTGGGCAAGTAA
>PFCY01000069.1:24856-29739 GCA_002763085.1 Candidatus Pacearchaeota archaeon CG10_big_fil_rev_8_21_14_0_10_32_14
GGAAAGTAAAGGGGGTTTTATGAGTGTTTTGAATAGTAAACCTTTTACGCATTTATGATTTTTCTTATTCTTGGAATAGGCATGGTTCTTGCAGGAGATGTTATCTTTCAGCAAGGAAATTTTATCTATGGAGGGAATATAAGTCTAAATGATAATTATATTCATAATTCAAATGATATCAACAGCAATCAGGATTTAGATATATATCCGAATAATCAGTTTACAACTGGTCTTAGGATAGGAAATGATAGCGCAGGTAATTTATTGTTGACCGCACTTGGCACTTCTAGAATAAATTTCTCGGATGCGATAAATATAAAATTAGATGATTCAAATTCATTTTTAGTAGAACAGGCTGATGGAGATGATATATTTAGAATAGATACGTCCTCAGATACTATTTATACCGGATTTATTCGTCCAAGAATCGATGATTCATCAAATGTTAGACAATACGATCGTCGATATAAACGTGGATACTTTTCTTCAGATATTTATTCGAATGGTAGCATTCATGCAAATTATTTATATGCTAATACTAGTGTGGGAATCGGAACCAATTCTCCATTAGGGACATTACAAGTTTCTGGGTTGAATAATGGGGCAATTGACAGTGTTTTTTTTGATGATGATTATGGCACCTCTACATTCTTCAATAGAAGAACACAGCCAACAACTAGCGGACAGAGATTAGGATATATCATTTTCTCGGCTTATGATGGGGTTGATACAGATTCTGGCGCTCCACAAATTCAAGCTTTAACCGAGGGAGCATGGAGCGATACGAGTCATCCTTCTTACTTAGACTTTAGGACTGTTCCGTATAACAGTGTTACTCCACAAAGTAGATTGTTAATTTCTTCAGATGGTAATATAACTATAGACACTTCTACTTTATTTATTGATGCGGTAAATAATAGAATTGGAATTGGAACAAAAACTCCAAAGCACCCTTTGCATGTTTCTGGAGATGCGAATGTTACAGGAACTATTTATTATGGAGCATTGGTTGCAAATTCTCCCCATATGTTTGGAGCTGATGAGCAAGGATATACAAGAATTTGTGTTTATGATAAATTAGGATTTTGGAATATGGTTTATTGGGAAGACGGCATCCAAAAAGTTGATAAGAACAATAAGGAATGCAAAGATAAAGAGGCTCGCTTGGAACAAGTAAAAATAGCAAGAGAAAATTGCGAGACTCAAAATAAAATATTCAACGAGAATGATCAAAGCTGTTCTCAAAAAGTTATAGACTAAATAATTTCAATACAAAAATATGGTGAGAGTTCTACATTCAACAGAATACAAAAATTTAAATAGATTTTATTTGTAGTTATAACATGAGATATATTTGTCAAAATTGCAACTATCGGTTTGAGTCTCAACAGCCTGATAGAAAGCAGAGAGGATGCCCGTATTGCGGAAAGAAACAGGTGAGAGATGAGCCTAGTGCAAATGAGTTATTACTAGATGATTAATTACTTCTTTTAAGTTTCTTGAATTTGAAATAATCGTATATTAGCGACAGCTTGTCGATTCGGTCATGGTAAGATGGTTGATAAATTATGTCAAGAATCATATGAAACGAAAACCCTATAAGAATGAATAGAAAGATAGAATTTAGATACGCTAGCAAATAGAGAAGGAGTAAAATTTCTATTCCATGAAATATACATAAATGGGCGTAGCGTTTATTTCTTTCTTGTCGTGATAAAGATAATGATTCTTTTGATTCTTTAAAATGCCATTTAACTGCATTCATTGGATTCAAGTCTTTTTTTAAATATACATAACCTAAATAATGGTCTATGTCGATTAAAAAACTGGAGAGAAAAATTATAGATGATGCAAATAAATTAAATTGGGGGAAGAAAAAATATAATGTTAATGTAAAAATAAAACCTAGAATTATGTGATATTTAGGATACATATTCACTTTTTCTCTTCGATTAGATTTACAATATCAGTGAATGCTGGACGGGTAATCAATATACCTGCAGTAATTCCGATTATTGTAGTGAAGACGAATCCTTTAAGTAAACCTGCGCCAGCCCACCAAAGAGGAATCAGTGATGCAATTCCTGTGAAGAATGCGCCGAGTATTATTGTCAATGCTCTTTTCATTTTTTGTTTCAGAGATAAAGTCGACTTTTGTCTTGACTCATCTAAAATAATGATCTGCTGATCTATTCCCGTTCCAATTGTTGCAAGGATACCTGCAATTGAAAGCAAATCAAGATTCCATGAAATTAGAGATGCTATTCCTAAGATGATAATGACTTCTGAGAAACTTGTAATCAATAATGCAAGAGAAAGTTTTAATTTTCTATATCTAATGAAAACTATTATAGCTACAGAAGTCAAAGATGCTAAACCTGCAAGTAAAATAATTCTTATAAATTCTTTTCCAAGCAATGGAGAAACGGTATCGAGTTTGACGATTTCCAGTTGATAAGGTAAACTTCCGGTTTTTAGAACAGTCTGTAATTGCTTCATGTTGTTTTGAGCGTCGACAAATGCGTCTTGTCTATTTGTTCCTTGACCAGATCCGCTGATTTGAATTTGAGTTGTTGCACTTCCTTTAAGACCTTCGCTTATCAATAAAGAATCGACTAATTTTCCGTCTAAGTATAGGTCTAATGGTTTATCGAGATATCTTCCCTGACTGCTTGATGCAGTTTGATTAAAACCAAGTTTGCTTGTAATATCCGCGTGTCTTTGCGCTGACTCTTCGCTCAAATAAATAACAAATTCGAAATTACAGAAATGCGCAGTCGTGGATGTTGAGTCACATGAACTTATTCTCGAACAACTTGGAGAAGAGCAGACACTTGTGATGTCTTTATCTCCGCCGACAAATACGGTTTCGTTCCCTATTTTCGCTTCGAATTTACCCTGCTGTGAAATTAAATTTTCAAGATCTTTTGGAGTTGCTCCAGCAACTTCTACAAGCATATAACTATCACCAGATAAATCTGAAACTGGAACGACTTTAACATCAGAGATACCATAAATGTTAATTCTATTTCTAGTGATATCGACTAGATCGCTAAGTTCTTCTTTTGTTAATTGCGCGTCTTTTGCTTTAACAAGCGCCCTTGAACCTCCAGTTATATCAAGCCCGGTTTTTATATTTGATTTTGGGGCATTTGAAACTGCGATTTTTGGCGCATCGGTATCATATAAGATTGCCTGAAATTCTTTTGTGGTTATAGTCAAACGAACTTTATCTTCAGCAGGAAATTTTTTTAATATGATCGCTTCAAAATCATCAACATTATTAACGGGTGTTCCATCCATAGATGTTATCACTTGGCCTTTTCTTAGTCCTTCAGTAAACGCAGAGGAGTTGGAATTTACGTCAGTGATTAAAACTCCTTTCTCTAAAAACTTTGGAGGTAAACTAAAAATAGCTAGAAGCGAGAAGATCAATACTATAATCAGTATCCATATCCTCCAAGTTAATTTTGGTAAGAATTTCATTTTTTATTCTCCTTAGAAATTACATACCATTTAATAATTGAAACGTTAGTTGCCCACGTGTTAAGTAAATCAAAGATCAAACCGATGAAAATTATTGTGAAAATTTGAGACAATACTTCCGAAAAAGATCTTATCACTAACAAAGCGGAAAGTACAGAGATGAGAGCGACCACAGTCATTGTTATTCCTGTTTTGAATGATCCGAATATTTTTTTGTTGAGTGATTCTTCTCCACCCTTTAAAACTCTGTTTGTAAGTAAAATGTCGGTATCAACGCTATAACCGATCAACATCAAAAATGCAACAATGCCTGCACTTGAAACTTCCATTCCGAGTAAATTGACAGTCACTAAAGCCATTATTATATCTGCAAAACAAGAAAAAATTACTGCTGCTGAAGGTACAAAAGATCTGAAGATAACAAAGACTACTAATGACATCAAGATAAATGCTATTAATACTGCGATGATTAATTGATTGTAAAATCCCCCACTTAATGTTGAACCAGTAAATTCGATGCTAGAATTTTGATCATTTAATTCGTATCCTAAATATTCTTCAAGAACTTTTTTTGCTGTGGTTGAGTCGGTAGATGTTTCAATAATTACTGCTTTTTGTTGTTTTGAAATAATATCATAGATCTGTCTAGTGTCGAGTGATTCTAGTTGGGAAGAAAGATCGTTTTTAATCGCAGTGGAATCAACTTCAGCATCATTTATTGTTACGGTTGTTCCGCCCGTAAGAGAAATATCTTTTTTTATAAAATCGTCATGAATAGAATGAAAGTAAAACATGTAACCTATTGAAAAAACTAAAAGGATCAATGGAATTGCTAATAGGTGTTTATAGTTTTTGTCATGAAATTTCTCAAACTTCTCAGAGAACTTTTGTTTGTTATCTGTCATAGAAGAATGTGATTCATTTTTTGATTCATCCATTATACGATATAAAAAAGAGGTTTTTTAAAGTTATTTATAGGTGAAATGCGAGGGCCGGGAATCGGCGTCGCAAACAAGTTGCTCGCTACATTTTGAACTGAAATCAAAACGTAAACCCCAAGGAGTTCGATTCAATGCGAGGGCCGGGAATCGAACCCGGATCAACTGGGTGGAAGCCAGATATTCTAACCGTTTAACTACCCACGCGCAAAGACAACCTACGGTTTTCTTTTCAATATTTTCCCTTAAGTTAGTATTGAGATAAGGGTTTTAAACTTTATTGTAGCGAGAGCGTGTTGTGCTTAACCATAATTATGTTACCATGACAACAAAAGGTTTTGGTGTATAAAAATATACGCAATCATGGCATACAGCAAAAAATTTAAGTTGAAGGCGATCAAGCACGCAGAGATGAATATCTCGTCGGTGTCAGTCGTTGCAGAGCTTAAGAAGATTCCA
>PFCY01000069.1:29782-30146 GCA_002763085.1 Candidatus Pacearchaeota archaeon CG10_big_fil_rev_8_21_14_0_10_32_14
GAAAATTCTTTAGAAAATAAAAGACCTGGAACAAAACCAATGCGAATTAATGAGAAATTTGATGTATTGGTTTTAGAGAAATGGAAAGAAAGAAAAAGAAGTTCTCATAAACTTTGGATAGATTTTAAGATTAAAGGATATGGAGTTTCACAAAGACAGATTCAAAAAATTTATCAGAAACATGGACTTACAATGAATAAAAGATCAAGACCAGTTCAAATAAAATTTGTAAAATATGAATGACCAAAACCAAATATGCTTTGGCACACAGACTGGACTATTTGTCCTTTTACAGGAAAATATTTGATTGCATTCATTGATGATCACTCACGATTTATTGTTCATGCAGAATATTTCAATAATG
>PFCY01000069.1:30183-30695 GCA_002763085.1 Candidatus Pacearchaeota archaeon CG10_big_fil_rev_8_21_14_0_10_32_14
TGCTTTAGCCATGAAAAAATATGGAAAGCCCGAAGCAATTCTAACAGACAATGGAACTCAATTTACTCCCGCAAGAGGTGAGAAAGGATTGTTCACCGCTTTTTGTGAACATAATGGAATCGGGCATATTTTAGGAAGAATCCATCATCCACAAACCAACGGCAAAATAGAAAGGTGGTTTGGAACATATAAACAAGAGTTCAAAGAGGGCGAAGACACACTTGATTCATTTGTAAAGTTTTATAATGAAGAGAGACTTCATCAAGGAATAAACTACTCAACACCATTACAAAGATACAAAAGTAACATTAACTCGGTTTAGTAGAATAAGTTTATGTAACTGATTTATACGCGCTCGATAGGATTTGAACCTACGACCCTCTCCTTAGGACGGAGATGCTCTAATCCAGGCTGAGCTACGAGCGCATTAAAAACATGCGGGAAACAGGATGCTCGCAATCTCGCCCATCAACTACCCCTTACCCCTTATCACGAAATCGCTCGTCGAACCG
>PFCY01000028.1 GCA_002763085.1 Candidatus Pacearchaeota archaeon CG10_big_fil_rev_8_21_14_0_10_32_14
TTTGCAAATTCTTTTTTTCTGATTTTATCTACCACTTCATTGATTTTCTTTGCCACATGAAATTTATCAAAGACAATCTCTGCAATCGTATTCTCCCTGATACTCTTGATATAGGGATCCCACATATCAATAACAGCGACGGTAATTTGCACGCTCTTCTCTTTTCCAAGTTATTTGAGATAAAAAATTATCCTGATTAAATATCTCGTCCATAAGTGTTCTTAAGTTATGAACCTCGTTCTCATCAATACTTACAAAAATCACACCATCATCACTTAATAAATCTCTAAGAAGTTTTAATCTAGGATACATCATACAAAGCCATTTATCATGTCTGCATAAATCCTGTGCTTCTCCTCCGACAACTTTTCCTAACCACTTTTTTATCTTAGGAGAATTAACCTTATCATTATAAACCCAATTTTCATTTCCAGTATTATACGGCGGGTCTATGTAAATACATTTTACTTTCCCAATATAGTAAGGCATAAGTGCTTTAAGCCCTTCTAAATTATCTCCTTTGATAATCAAATTTTGAGAGTTTCCAACAGAATGAGCTTTAACTTTTTTCAGCAATCTAAAAGGCACCTCTTTATCGTGATTTACAACTGCTTCTTTTCCAATCCAATTTAATGTAGGCATCTTATACAATCACCACATCTAAAATCTCGTGAGCAACAAAAAGTTTATTTCTTGCTTTTTCACTCGCAGGTTTTAGGATATTTAGTTTAATTAAATTTTGAACCGCTTTTTTTGCAGTAGGATATGTGATGTTTAATTTTTTAGCAACTTGATTTATTTGTATAAAAGGATTTATAAAAAGCAAATCCACCACACTCAATAAATTTATTGCTTGTTTATGATTTTTTGTTTTTTCTTGATATCTCTCTCTAAGTTTTTGAATTTTTATTGTTCTCTCCAATGCATCTTCAGATTGAACTTTTATAGCTTCTAAAAAGAACTTAATCCATTCTTCAAATTTACCTGTTTTGTTTGTATTTAACAAAGTTTCATAGTATTCTCTTCTATGTTTTTCAAAATAATCACTTGCATACAAAAGAGGTTTTGAAATTTTATTTTTCTTGCATAAATAAAGAGTAATTAATGACCTGCCAATCCTCCCATTTCCATCACAAAAAGGATGTATTGTTTCAAATTGATAATGCATTAAAGCACATTTAATTAATAGAGGCATTTCATCGCATTTATTTAGATATTCTATTAACTCATTAATTAATCTCTCAACTTCTTCTTGAGGAGGTGGGACAAAAGTTGCATCTTGAATTTTTGTATTTTTTGGGCCAATCCAATTTTGAACAGGCCTAAAATTTCCGGGTAAAAGTTCGTTGCCCCTAACACCTTTCATTAAAAGTTTATGCATCTCTTTGATTAGTTCTGTACTTATAGGACTTTTTTGAATTTTCTTTAAAGCGTAATTCATAGATTTAAGGTAATTTCCAACTTCTGTTGCTTCAATATCTTCTTTTCCAATTCCTTTAGCCTCTGTTAAAAAATAATCTGATAGGGAGATTCTTGTCCCTTCAATTCTTGAACTTGAAAGAGCTTCTTTTTTTAAATAGGGAATAACCAATAAATCTGGATTCGGTAAAAGCAATCCTGCTCCAGAAAGTTTACTCAATGTGCTATCTGCTTTAGAAAGTGCTAAAACCACTTGTGGACTATAATTAAATTTTGGAGGAAGTTTTTCTGGAATAAAGGATAAGTATTCTCCATGTTCTTCAGTTTTTCTTTCAACTAACTTTCCAAAGGCTCCTTTAAATTCAGAAGTTTCCATAGTAATTATGACCGAAAAGACTATTTAAAACTATGTTTTCTTATTAAACAAAATAGCAAAATCGTTTAATAATGATTTTTCTTATTAAACGCTAATTTAAAGCCACTTAATACAACTAAACGAAAAGCCATTTATCGTGTCTACACAAATCTTTAGAGTCTATCTTTGCTTTGCTTTCAAACCATTTTTTAATTTTAGGAGAATTGACTTTGTCGCTATATGTCCAACCTTCAAATCCAGTATTATACGGCGGGTCTATGTAAATACATTTTACTTTCCCAATATAGTAAGGCATAAGAGCTTTCAAAGCTTCTAAGTTATCTCCATGAATAATAAGGTTTTGAGAACTCTCGCCAACAGACGCAGACTTTACTTTCTTTAAGAGTCTAAATGGAACGTCTTTGTCATGGTTCGCTACTGCTTCTTTTCCAATCCAATTTAATGTTGGCATCTTAATATTAAAATCATAAGCCAATATAAAAAGTTATCTTTTTAATACCTAAAATATCTCCCTATTATTATAGACAGATTAAGGAAAAATCCAAGATTAATAAAATTTGGGGCTTTGGGAAAGTAGTGAGATTTTTCTTCGTTCAGCTCCCAACTTTTCTTTTTGGAGAAAATTTGGATGGAGCAAAGCGCAATTGCTTATCATTTGTTAGACAATGTTGTGAGTTTTTTCTTTTAGTTAAGCAAAAATCTGCTCTCTGATGCCAGTGGTCAGGTGTTTCGGAATTAACTCGGTTCACTAAAGATATAAAAACTCCATAAGTTATTTTTTAGTATGAAGGAAAAGAGTTATGACTATATAATCTTAGGAGCGGGTGGAGCGGGTCTGGCTTCTGCGATGTATGCGGCCAGGTTAGGATTAAAGACACTTGTTCTTGGAGCATCTCATGGATCAGAGCTTCCTGTTGGCGGAGTTATAACAACAACAAATATCGTTGAAAATTATCCGGGATTCATCAAGTTAACAGGTACAGAGTTAGCAAAGAAGATAGAAGATCACGCAAGAAGTTATGAGTTAGTAACAATAAAAGAAGAAAGGGTTGCAAAGGTTGAAAAGCATGAAAACTGTTTCAAGATAACAACAAACAAATCTGTCTACTCTTCAAAAACAATTCTTTTTGCAACAGGGACAAAGTGGAGAAAACTTGATGTTCCAGGAGCTAAAGAATTTGAGAATAAAGGTTTAGCATTTTGTGCTTTATGCGACGGAGTATTATTCAAAAACAAAGTTGTCGGAGTAGTTGGTGGAAGCGACTCTGCAGTTAAAGATGCTTTGCTTCTATCAGAATATACAAAAAAAGTTTACATTATTTATCGAGGAGAACAAATTCGTCCTGAGCCAATAAATATGGAAAGAGTGAAAGCAAACAAAAAGATAGAAATTATTAATAATACAAACGTTACGGAGATAAAAGGCTCTAAATTTCTTGAGAAAGTTATTCTTGATAAACCTTACAAAGGATCAAAGGAATTAAAATTGGATGGATTATTTATTGCAATAGGGCATATTGTTCTTTCAGACTTAGCAAAAACTCTAGGAGTGAAAACAAACGAAAAAGGAGAAATAATAACAGATAAAACTGCTTTAACAAATATTCCTGGAATTTTTGCGGCAGGGGATGTCGCAGATACTCCTTTCAAACAACTTATAACTGGGGTAGCAGAAGGTTGCATTGGAGCTCATTCAGCTTATGAGTATATAACTCAGAATAGAATAGTCGCTTGTTAGTCTCTTTATATTTTCCCAAATAGTTTCTAGTAACTAAGTTAACATGTTCACTAAGTTCACTAAACGTATATAAACAGTTTTTTATTTAATCCAATATGGAAGAAAAAAACAATCATGGCATTGATGTGGATGTAATAGAAAAACATTTCAGAGAAATCTTGGATAAAGGTCTGAAGGTAGACATCAAAGATCCAAATTTTCTAGACACGCCTTCAAGAGTTGCGAAGGCATACAAAGAAATTTTTGCGGGTCTGAGTCACACCGAAGAAGATATAAAAAATATTTTCAAAACATGTTTTCCGACTAATTATAGTGGGATGGTATTTGAAAAGAACATAACTGTTTTCTCAATGTGCCCACATCATTTTCTTCCCGTTAGATATAATGTTTCTGTTGGGTATATCCCAGAGGGCTGTGGAGTTGGTTTGAGCAAATTAGTCAGAATAATTGAGCTATTAGCAAAAAGACCGGCATTGCAGGAGACTTTCACTCAGGAAATAGTAGAATTAATTGAAAAATATATGCATACTCAAGGAGCAATCTGCATGGTAAGGGGAGAACATTATTGTATGCAAATGCGGGGAGTAAAACAAAAAGATGTTTCAACGACAACAAGTGCAGCTAATGGTATTTTCTTGAATAAACCTGAAATGGAATTAAAATTTTATGAATTAATAAGGAGCAGTTAAGATGTTGGAAAATAAGGTTGCAATTGTTACAGGAGGAAGCGAAGGAATTGGTTTTGGAATAGCTTCAGTTTTAGCTTCTGGGGGAGTATTTGTGTATCTTGTGGCTAGAACTCCAGAGAAATTAGAAAAAGCTAAGGAAAGAATTATCAAACAAGGCGGGAAGGCAGAGATTAGATCTGCCGATATTACAAATATCGAATCGATGAAAGAGATTGTCGAGAACGTTTATAGGGATAATGGTCGTTTAGACATATTTGTTAATAATGCCGGAACATGGAAAGGTCAATCTCTTGACACTCCCTTTACAGATATCTGGAAACTTATAGAATTTGATATGAAAGCCCCTTATGAATTAGCACATTATTTAGCTAACAGATTTAGAAATGAGAAAGAA
>PFCY01000021.1 GCA_002763085.1 Candidatus Pacearchaeota archaeon CG10_big_fil_rev_8_21_14_0_10_32_14
GAGAGAAAGTAAAAAACCATTTTAGATTTATAAATTCTTCTATTTTTCAAAATTTTTTCTAAAAATTATTGCCTATAGAGATAGGCTCTAAGTCGTTTTAATTCTTCTTTATCTTTAAGATGGAGTGCTATTTGTTCTTGATGATGCAGAGGTGCGTTTGGATAAATCCTTCTGAGATGAGATTCGTCTATTTGAGAAACTTCTAAAGTTTGATGTTTTTCCATAAAACTATCATGTGAAAGTCCACTCAATAGCGCGGTATCAACTTCTTCTCCTTCATAACCAAGTTGTGTAAACAATTCGTAAGCAACTTTAGGTTCTGATGAAGAATGTTTTTTTGCCCAGAGTAAAATAAGTTCCGGATCTCTTTGCAATTTTGCTAATTTTTCTATATCGTATGTTCCTGCATCGCTTGAAATTTGGTCATACAATGAAGTTTTTTCTTCTTCACTTAAAAGAACGTTATGCTTTCTCTGTAATTCATATGCTTTAAGAGGTGTTAATCCCCTATTTTTCTTCCCAAAACTAAGGACTAATCTCTTCAATCGAGAATCTTTTTGAGATTCATCGCATAGAGATATTTTTTCAGCGAGACTTTCATTAAAATATATCCCCGAATTTCTGTTTAATAGGATGTTAAACAATCTGCCAATACCTCTTTTATCATGCAATGAATCTAGATGATAAAATGCAGATTCATAGTTATGATCTTCAAGAGCCTTTTTTGCAGCGATCTCATTTAACGTTGTTGTTCTTGCAGGTCCTTGATCAGGATCATCTAAAAAAGAAAAATCGATTTTGCTTTTTGCTGAAATAAAACCTTCATGGTTTAAATCCTGAATTGACGTAGCTAATTTGAAGATAAGGTCATCTTCCCTAGATTTTGCTAATACATTAAATACTTCTTCTCTAGAATGATTTTCCTCTTTATGTTCTACTGCTGACTTGACTATGTCGTCTTTGAGTTTCTCTCGATCTCCGTCGTATAATGCATCAGCTTTTCCTAGTCCGCCATAGATCATTCGTATGACTGTCGTCCATCTTCCTAACGATAATTTTTCATGGATGATCTCCTCTGTGATTCTCCCTCTTTGAGCAAGTGGATAGTTCGAAAGTTCACCATTTGAAAGAAATTTATCTTCGAGTCCCAGGACCGTCAAAGCTCTTCCTAATCCCTCAATTGTTTCTGGCATCACTTTTAGATTGAAGATTTATTAATAAAGATTTATGTGATGAAAAAGAGAGATTTGAGGATTAATTTTTAAGATACGAAATGATTTATAAAATCAAAATTCTTAATCCGATTATGAATAGAGGCTAAAATGACAAATACAAAACATACTAAAGAGGTATATGATAAATTCGCACAAGAATACCATGATTTTTTTATAGATAAGAATAATATTTGGCACGCGTATATTGAAAAACCGATAATGATTCAAATTCTAAAGAACGAAATTAAGAATAAGATTGTTCTGGATCTGGGTTGTGGCTCTGGACCATTTGTCAAAGAGTTATACTCGCTTGGAGCTAAAAAGGTTTATGGTCTAGATCTGTCTCCAGAACTTATAAAAATTGCAAAAAAAGAAAACCCATCAGTAGATTTTGTCTCAGGCGACGCAAAAAAAACAAATTACAAATCGTATCAATTTGATATTGTTTCAAGTAGTCTAATGGTTCACTACTTTAAATCACCCGGTCCACTTTTTGCAGAAGTAAATCGAATCATAAAAAAAGGGGGATTATTCGTATTCTCAATGCATCATCCAGTTATGGAAATTACTCATAGACTAAAACTAGACGAGAAAACTAATATAACTCAATTCGAAAACTATTTTCATAACAATATTTACAACTGGAAATTAAAAGATAATATGGAGATGATTGTGTATTATCATACGTTTGAACTTATATTCATGGATTTAAATAAAAATGGTTTTATAGTTGAAAATTTATTTGAACCTCTCGCGCCTAAGATAATATAAAAAACTAACAAAAAATTTTATGATCGGACTCATCACCGTCCATCTTTTTAATAATTAAAGCTAGAAAAATAAAATGAAACTCCATACAAACCGCTTAATTTTAAGAGAAATTGAAAATAAAGATTTAAATGATTTAATCAAACAAGCAAATAATATTAACGTCGCAAGATACCTTGCAGTTGTACCCCATCCATACACTATTTCAAAAGGTAAATGGTTTATTATTCATTGTAAAAAAGAAGCTAAAAATAAACCAAGAATAAACTACGAGTTCGCTATTGAGCTTAAATCTGAAAAAATATTCATTGGAGTCATAAGTTTATGTCATGTTAATTATCATAATGGAACTGGAACTATTGGTTATTGGCTAGGTGAAAATTACTGGAGAAATGGCTATATGTCTGAAGCATTAGAAAAAGTCATTGATTTTACATTCAGCAAAATAAAACTCAGGAGAATTGATATCGCAGCATTCATTGAAAATAGGCCGTCCAATAACCTTATTAAGAAATTTGGATTTATTTATGAAGGTAAAAGAATTAAAAACGTCAGAGCAAAATCAACAGGAAAAATTCACGATCACTTCATGTATGGAATGTTAAAAGAAGATTGGATAAAGAGGAAAATTAAGAGAAAATGAAAAATATCCCTACACTATCAGATATAAACATAAAAAATAAATTCGTCTTGCTTAGAAGCGATCTTAATTCTGACATTAAAGACGGCAAAATCTTGCCTTCAGAAAGAATAAAACAATCGGCAATTACAATTAAAGAGCTAAAAAAGAAAGGCGCTAAGGTTGTGATCATAGCACATCAAGGGCGCCCTGATTCATCCGATTTCACATCGCTTTATGAACATTCAAAACAATTGAATAAATACATCAAAGTAATGTATGTCAATGATCTCGTCGGTGAAGAAGCCTTAGGAGCAATAAAAAATTTGATGCCTGGTGAAGCTCTGCTGCTAGATAACATCCGTTTCAATAAAGACGAAATGAATCCCTCTTCAAAAAAAAATTCATTAGTCGAATTCTTTTGTAAAAATAAAGATTTCAAATTTGAATATTACATAAACGACGCTTTCTCAGTCTGCCACAGAGAACAAACCTCAATTACCGAATTTCCAAAACATATTAAGTCAGTTATAGGTCGAGTCATGGAAAGAGAACTTGCCGCTCTCGAAAATCTTCGTCTCAGAGACGCAAATTGTTTGTTTATACTCGGCGGAGCAAAGCCAGAAGACAACATAAAACTTCTAAAATCAAAAAATAAGATCATAACCGGTGGAATATTCGGTCAAGTCTGCACTCTCGCAAAAGGAAAAAATCTCGGCGCTCAAAATAAATTTTTAGCAAAACAGATCAAAGACCTACCAAAGATAATTACTAAGATAAAACCTCAATCTAAATCAATTCAAACACCAAGCGATTTTGCAGTTAAAGGAAAAAATGATTCTCGAATTGAACTTAAACTTGAAGAATTTCCTTCTCAATTCGAAATATACGATATTGGAAAAATTACAATCGATCAATATGTAAAAGAAATCTCAAAAGCTAAAGCAGTCTATATGAAAGGACCACTTGGATATTGCGAAGACGAAAAATTCTCAACCGGAACGATAACTATTCTCAATGAAATCGCAAAAAGAACAAAAGAAAATAAATTATTTTCTTTAATCGGTGGCGGACACTTAAGTAATGCATTTGCTCGAGCAAACTTGAATGAAAAAGACTTCAGTCACATCTCTCTTAGCGGAGGCGCACTTCTTTCTTTTATCGCCGGAGAAAAGCTTCCTGGACTGGAAGTTTTGAAGAAATAATTTATTTTTCTCCCAATTCTTTCAAAGCGTCAAAGACATCTTGAGTGCTCATAGATGGATGATAAAACAATCCTTTAGCTTTCGCTGTCTCAACAACAAAATCTTCAATCGGTGTGTAAAAAGGATTCTCGTGACCTAAAGACCAAGTAGAAAGTTGTTCTCTCATTCTTTGAACCATCGCGTAAGGGATCTTTCCATCCATATCATACAAAATTTCGTCATAATGATCGACAAACCATCTCTTTATTTTGTCATCTTGTTCTTTGACTTTGCCAGTCATGATCTCTCTTAATCTCGGAACAATATTTCGAGGTTCATAAGTTGAAAGAGCCGTTTCAACAGTATTCTCTAAATATTCTCTTGTTGAATGAACTGCATTATCTAATCTTATGGGGGTTATACAGTTCCAAGACTTTCCTATTTCATTTCTATATTCTCTATTCTCCTTTAAAAGTTGTTTAACTAATTTTGACCTGACCCCCTTGTCAATATCAAGTGAAGGAATCCGATTTTTTATCTTATGTAAAGAAAGCAAAGCGATATCGCCTGAATAATCCCCAAGAAATATATTCGCAGATAATTCCATATCTTGCCTTTGTTCTAATCTTGGAGACATGCTTAAAGTCATTGATAATTCCATTATACAAGATAAAAGTCTCCATATTTAAATTTGGTGATTAGTGCATTTTAGCACCAAAAAAGCTTAAAAATTAGCTAAACTACG
>PFCY01000092.1 GCA_002763085.1 Candidatus Pacearchaeota archaeon CG10_big_fil_rev_8_21_14_0_10_32_14
TGGCAAGTAAATTACAAACAAAATCTCACAAAAAAATTTAATTCGGTATGAAGCCCCCTCTTTATGAGCTTGAGTCGCTTCAGGAGCATGGAGCATGATAGGGGAATTTTTTGTAAATACGACTTTATCTTTTGTCGGAACATACAAGAAATCTTCTTTCACCCAATTACCATTTCTTGAAACATAAGAGCCTTCACCTTCTTGTATTCTTAATTGAGCATTTTCTTCTAGAGAAATAATATGATAACCTTTACCTTCAAGTTCAGCTTTCGCTTTATCAAATGGGGCTCCTAAGTAAGCTGAATCAGTTCCTCTTGGTTTTATATCGTTTACGATTGTCGTATCCCGATGAGAAATATGAGGTTTTTAAACTTTTTTATTCTGTTATTACTTGATAAGAGTAATAAATATAGGGAAAAGTATCGAAAGATTTTTATATAACTATAGTTGTATAATTATATGTCAACAACTATCCAAATAAGCGGCCGAACACTTCAATTATTAAAAAAGATTAAAGCAGAATTAGATGTATCTTCTTATGATGAAGCGATTGTCAAGATGGCAACAGAGAAGTCTAGTAAAAAATCCTTAGCTGGATTTTTAGGGAAAATGCCTAAAGAGAAAATGCTCAAAGATATACGAGAGGAACATGACCGATACTAAACTTCTTGATTCGTCAGTGTGGATAGATTATTTTTATAATGGAAATCATAAAGAGATCATTGACGGCGATGAATTAGTTTTACTCTCCGTCATTTCTATATATGAAATAAGGAAAAAACTCTCATTAAAAAATTCAGTGAATAAAGTGGAATTAGCGATGAAGAAAGTTAAAGAAAGGAGTTTGATCATCCCAATAGATAATGAAATCGCTGAAAATGGCGTCGAAATTTCAATGAAACATAATTTGCCTATGGCAGATTCTATTATTTATGCAACTGCGCAAGTCCATAAAGGAATTGTTGTAACACTCGATAATCATTTTAGAAAATTGGATAAAGTGATATTTATCGATTAGTCATCAGTTTTACTTCGCATAGAAATTAATCAACATAAAACTATATAAAACAACTTAATCATAAAATTTCATGACAACAAAATACGAATCAGCAGATTTAATACTTAAGATCTACGAACTCCGTCGAGAAGAGAAGATGCGAGAAGCCAGAGATTGGTTTTATGGATTTAATCCTAAATCTATTGAAGAAATACAGGCAATTTATACGAGTGAACATAGTTCAAAATTCAGGATGGTCATCGGATACTGGGAAATGGTGGCTGCACTCATAAACCACCAGGCTATTGATTCTTCAATGTTTCAAGATACAACCTACGAACATCTCACAACGTTTGTAAAGCTCCAGCCCTTCCTACCAGAATTAAGAAAAGGTCAACCTAATTTCTTTCTTCAACTTGAAAAATTCATAATGAATATTCCTAACGCAGAAGCAATTCTTCAAAGAACGGCTCTTCAATTCGTCGGAAAATAATTCTTTAGGGTTTAATTTAGGACACAGAAAGCATTACTGATTCCACTGCCATCAAAGATATCACCACTAATAACAAGTCTACCCAAATCGTTGACTTTAAGAGAAGACAATCTCAATCCCGGATTTTGTCCTTTTGAAATATCAAGCCCCGAAGTTCTAGGTTCACATCTAAATAAACTTGAAAGTCTGCAAGTTTTTCAGCGCCGCTTTCTCCATAACTCCCAATTACATATCCATCTTTTTCCAGTGATTTTATAGTGTGATCTCCAAGAGGATAGGATTCTTTTGGAGCGTATCTTAATCTTCTATCTTGACTAACTCTAATCCCTCCAAAACTTAATTCCCTTCCCCCCTTGAGCATTTCTTCAAGTTGATTTTGGTTTAAGTTTTCACTTCTCCCAACTGCTCTATTATCATGTAAAACATAAACTCCATTCTCTGTCCATAAATTTCTATTGAAGATCCAAAGACCATGAGGTGTTATAATTTGTTTATCCTGAAATTATTTTTCATATTTAATTTTAGGAACACAATAAGAAGCAGAAAGCAAATTAGCAACTTGCTCTCCTGTTGGAATTGCTAAACCTCTCCGTAAAATTTGTTTACCAACACCCTGATAATTTCCCTTAAATGATTGATTAGCAGGAAATGTCTCTCCTGATTTCGTAGGCACAATAATTTGATTATAATCTTTTCCTTTTTCTACCATTGGTAATTCAACTACTCTTTCCATATTAATTTTCAAACAACCATTCCATTTAAAAACATTATTGTCTTTATATTAATAACTAAACTCGTTTAGCAAATAGTGATACTTTTGAAGTTTACTTCAAAACATACAGAAATACAGATACGCAAATGGAAAGAATACAAGTCCATCTTTTAGGAAACAGTATAACATCAAACTCAGCTGACGCTCATTCATTATACGAAAAAAGTTCTTTCGGTGAAAAACTCGGCGATAAGATCCAATATTCTTCTGTCGAAACATTATATTTAGTAGAAAAAAAGAAAACCGTCGTCTACACAGGGTCGTCAAATAAAATCTTATCTGAAAAAGAACTCGCAGAGAAATTTGAAAAACTCGATAAAAAATTTTCGAATAAATATGTTGTCTTCAAAGATTTAAGGGACAGAGGTTACGTCGTTAAAACTGCTTTGAAATTCGGCGCAGACTTTAGAGTTTACGAAAAAGGCGTTCGCCCAGGTCGAGACAGGAAAGACACAAAGCATGAACATGCAAAATGGGTCTGTTTTGTCGATCACGAATCCGGAAAACTGACATGGCACGACTTCTCTGCAAAAAACCGAGTTGCACATTCAACAAAAAAGAATCTCCTTCTTGCAATCGTAGACGAAGAAAACTCTGTGACTTATTACGAAGTTAACTGGATAAGAACTTAATGATTTTTCAATTAAATTTAAAGTGAGATTAAATTCTTATTATATTGGAACAAATTTGTTATATTTTAGATTCACTGGGGAGGATGGGCGAGAGATTTCACGAAGAACACTTTTTTATAGATAACTGAATGGGGTCGTGAGTAGGGGGTGGAGGTGGCTTAAACGAATTTGCGAGGAAGGAAATAAGTAAAATAATTAATATAACAAAACTTATAATGTTTAATATTCTCCGTATGCTATGACCCAGCAAGACACATCACAATTAAAAGAGAAAATTCTATCAATAATGAGAAGAAGAGGTCCGTCTCTTCCAATTCATGTTTCAAGTGAGATAAAACTAAGCATGCTTTTCACATCCGCTTTTCTATCAGAACTTTATTCAGAAAAAAAAGTTAAAATTTCTAGCATGAAAGTCGGCACGTCACCACTTTATTACATCCCAGGACAGGAAGGGAGTTTAGAAAACTATTCACAGTATCTTAGAAGTAAAGAACGCGAAGCTTTTGATTTATTAAAGTCACATAAAATTCTAAAAGACAACGAACTCCATCCACCGATAAGAGTAGCAATTCGTTCAATAAAAGATTTCGCAATTCCGTTCAAAGACAGCGAAACCGACGAACTCTGGTGGCGTTACATTAATGTCCCCGATGACGAAGCATATAATCTATTTAACAAAATAGAATCAAAAGACAGTGTGCCTATCTCAATAGTTAAAGAAGAAATTAAACCGGAATCTTTTACAGTAATTGAAATTAAAAAAGAACCCGAAGTTATTCAAGAGTCAGTCCAAGAACAACCCCTTTTTTTAACACCTCAAATTTCTCAAGACAAACCCATAGACATTTTTACTCCAGAAATAACGAACCAATCAAATGCGCCCCTCCCTGAAAAAATTATAGAAATTGAAAAACCTCTTAAAGAAATAACACACCATCAAAAAAAACTAAAAGTTAAATCTAAAAAGTTTTCAAGAAATAAATCATCAAAAACTCAAAACGAAAAATTCTTTAATAAAATAAAAGAATATCTCAGCGATAATAAGATAGAAATTGAAGACATAATAGGAATTACTCAAGATAAACTCACTCTTAAAGTTAAAGAAAATAAAAAAGTATATCTTATTGTCGCATACAATAAAAAGAAAATAACAGAAAAAGAAATAATTGAAGCTTCAAAAAAAGCAAAAGACGAAGACGTTTCGTTTTCAATCCTTTCTTTAGGCGAACCTCAAAAATCACTTCTAAATTTAATTGAAGCGATCAAAGGCATCAACGAGATAAAACGGGTGGAGTGAAAGATGGGGAAGAAAAAACTAATTGATTATCTAAAGAAAAATTGGTTAATTATAATCTTAGCAATTCTTTTACTAGTTTATTTGTTTTTTATCCTGTCTAATCTAATCGTTATTCGAACACAATAAATTGAAAAATAGAACAAGTTCGTTTAATTCAGCTTCACTGGGCTGGATGAGATACTCCTCGCCCTAAAGGGCGAGGTATCTTTACGCTCGTATCG
>PFCY01000100.1 GCA_002763085.1 Candidatus Pacearchaeota archaeon CG10_big_fil_rev_8_21_14_0_10_32_14
AAAAAATCGTGGGACGAGATGGGCGAGGGGATAATGAGGGATTGTGAAAGCAATCCCTCCATATATTTCTATGCAGAAGTTGAACGGAGTTGCAATAAGATTTTGATAAGCGACAAAATAAAATAATCGAAACAGATATTTTATATATCTCCCTCTCTTAATCGTTTCATGAAAAAGGTCGTGAGGAAAAAAAGCAAGCTTCCAGTCATAATTTTTATATCTATAATTTTAATAATAATTTTAGTTGTATTATATTTCATATTCTTTTCAAATAAAGATAATCCAATACGTCAAGGAATATCAAACGTCTTCACTAATAAACAATCGGATACATCTAACTCTAATGGATTAAATGATAAGGATATTGGAACTGCAGGAAATGATGGTTCAGTTTTAGCGGGGGGAGGCTCGAGTAGTGGTGGAGGTACGAGTGGTGCGAGTGGAACTCCAACGAAAAACTCTGAAGATGAGAAAGTATGCAACATGATCCAGATCTCATATTCTGTTCTTATTCCAAATAAAGTTGAAACATGTCTTAATTATGATACCTATGATTTGAATAAATGCAATGAAAAAAGAATTGACTGTAGTGTGAAAGTATAAAATTTAGATTTTGATTTGAGCGGTGATTTTGAAATTGAGATATTATTTGTAAAAGACAGGGAAACAATCGATAAAAGTTTTTATTCAATCTCTTCTACTCAAAATATTTTAGAAAGAGAAACAAAAACATTTTATGCTTCAACAACTACAACAAATCCTGATTTAATAAATAACATAATAAATTGTTTCTACAAAACTTTGAAAATACCCCAGAAAGAAGTTTGCCAATAAAAAATCTTTATCTTATATGATGCACGAAATAAAAAATAATAAATTTATCAACGGATTTTATTGAATAAGACCAGATTATAGAAATGTTTATATAGGGTTATTAATATGTTAAAACATACTAAAATGAGGTTAGAAAATGAAGGATTCTAAAGTAGAAGAGAATGCAAGTGACCTCGACGAAGAGGATGATTTAGATTCGTGGGAAGAACTTGACGAAGAATTTTAACTTTTTTATTTTTATTAATCTTTTTTTATTTTTTTATTATCAATATGGCTTTGTTGTTCTCTTTGCTTATTTCATTTCCATTATATTCAATGTCATACTCCACTTTATCATATCTTTTTGAGGTAAGCAATCTTTCAAACGAGATGATGCGTCCATATCCATAATCTAATTCTTCTATATCTACTCTTTTAATCTCTTTATCATCTCCATAAATAATAAGGGTGGAATTGTTTGCAAGTGACAATCCTTGATTTATTATCTGAACATTTGAAGTAAAATAATTTCCAGTAAAACTTGCGGATGCATTCTGTATCGCTAAATCAGGGTAACTTGGCGTTTTGTATAATTCATTGATCAGATCTAAAGCATCTTGACCGATTGTCTGTTTACAATTTGTGACAGGATACATAATATTATTTTTATTAGTAGAATGGTCAAAGCCTAAGACATGTAATAGTTCATGAATAGCTATTGATGGTGTTTGACATCTATCTTCTCTTATGAGCAGGATATTACCTTTTGAGATTACATTAAATAATCCAGTCTGTGTTACGTTGCTCGGACCGCCTTCACCTGCAATATATAACCCCTCTTCAACTCTAGTTGTACTTTCACAAACTATGGTTATCGCTCCATTTTCAGGAAGTTCAATAAAACTTAAAGATGTCTGATCCTGTATTGAAGAAAAAGCACGTTTCATATCCGCAATCTTTTTCACGGTACAACCAACTTTATCAATTGAATAAGTTATAGTTGATGTGGGAAATCTCATATTCGGATAGAATTGCATTGACGTAGATCCTTCTGCTGTTATTGAAAAATTATTATTTACCTCCTTAAAACTAAAATCAATAGAGTAAGGAAAAAAGAAAAGTATGAAATATGTTATAAGAAGTCCTAAGAGAATTAATGCGCTTACCCAAGAAATCAAATTTTGCCACTTCATTTTTAGATGAGATTTAATAATTATTTAAATGTGTTGAAAATATTTATAAACTGCAGATTGTGGGCTAGATGATGACTTATGAACTTGGAACTTTATCACATGGAGAAATTGACTCAGGATTTTATGCTCAATTTACTTCTTTTGTAAGAATTGGAAAATATTCAACTCCAACAAGACATCTTTGCGAAATTGTTGAAAAATTTGCAGCTCATCCGGAGATACATGAGACTTATTTGCTTGTATATCCTGAAGAAAAATTTTGGAACCAAGAGCGAGAACAGAGAGATGAAGCTCTTCAAACAACATTAACTACATTGAGAGAAGAACAAAGAGAAGAGAATGATTTTATTCCACTTATGTTAGAATCTTTTAGAAAACAAGGAGAAGTAGGAGTGATAGAGGAATATAATCTAGATGGTGAGGGAATATCTGTTCCTTTAAGAATTTGGGGGGATGAAAGCGGAGTCGTAATCGGAGAGTATGAGATTGCATCCGAAGAGTTTAAGAGTTTTGTAACTTATGTCGCTAGAGGAGGATTGTTTGGGTGGTTGGAACAATGTATTCCGGATTATAGCGAGCCAACACTTAATGCAATACGTAATTCAAAAAGAAAGTTGTTTAAAGATACAGATTAAAAATTATTTTAATAGCTCATATTAATTTTTCTTTAAATTGATATCCATGGTCGGGAACGGAATTTTTATTTTATTCTTATTCAATGCGTTGTAAATTCTCGTGTTTGCTTCGTCTATGGCTTCAAATCGGTTATCAAAAGAATCAACATGAAAATATGCCTTGAAATTTAATGACGAGTTTGCCATTTCTACAAAACGGACTATCGGAGACGGGTCGTGACTCACGTGTTTAATTTTTGAAATTTCACTTAAAACTATTTTCCTTACTTTTTCAATGTCTGTACCGTAAGCAACGCTGAATGGGACAATAACTCTTGATTTCGGCTCGGGAAGTGTTACGTTCTGGATTATAGAATCTGAAAGTTTAGAATTTGGGATGATTATCAATTCATTGTCGAATGTCATTATTTTTGTGCTTCGAAGACCAATTTCCAAAATTTTTCCTTTCACTTTATCTTCTATATAAACTAAATCTCCTGCTCTTATTGTTTTATCTAAAACAATAGAGATTCCGCTGAATATATTGCTTAATATCGGCTGAAGAGCTAAAGCGACGGCGATACCTGCGATACCGAGCCCTGCAAGGAATGGACCGACCTGAATTCCCCATAGCGTCAAGACATACAAGAAAACGAAAATAATCCATAAGAAATTCAAAAGTCCGTGAACAATAGAATAAAGATTTTCATCAATGTTTGATTTTGTTTTAATTGCGACTCGCTTCCAAGCTCTGGCAACTACTAAGTCAACAACCCTATAGATAATAAATCCTCCGACTATTATAATCAAAGAATAAATTATATTGTTGAATATTTTTTCAAAGTTACCTTGAACAGCTGTTATTTCTTCTACTGCTATCCTTATACCTATTATTAAAATCAAAAGCGAGATAGGGCTTGATGTTTTTTCAATTATTTTGTCGTCTAAATCGGTTTGAGTCTTTTTTGTAAATTTTATGACTATCTTTTCTATTATAAAAACAAATAATTTCAATACTACAAAGATGCCTACAAGTAGGATTATCGCTCTAATGTATTCATTTTGGATGTAATTTTCAAGTCCGAATGTCATTTTTTTTAATAGGATGGATCGCTTTTAAATTTATTGTATTGCTATTTAGATAAAAGTCGTGTATTGATAAGCATCAAAATCACCGCAGGAATTATAAAAAGCCAATTAACAAAAAAAGTTAGTATCAAACAAATCAATGCGATCATTGAATTTATTATTACAGGAATGTTCCGTTTAGATTTTGACTTTTTAGATAAAGATTTCATTTTAGAAATTGAATTTATCGGCGAATTTACCGATTACTGGAGTGTAAGTCTCCTTACCTGATAATGCATACAACATCGCTAAAACCCAAAGGATTACAGTCACTACAATCAAAATTATATTTATTAACTGTCCAAGAATCGGGATAAATTTTATGACTATGCCAATCGCCCAAACGATGACGGCAAAAATAAAAATCACTAGACTTTGTTTAGTGTAGAATTTTGTGTATTTATCTTTTTTATTTGCGATTAAATAAATTACGACACCAATGATACTGAGAAGTACAATGATAAATGCAAAGAATCTATTATCGTTTATATCTAAATCAACCTTTTTTTTCATGAATCATTAAGGGGATTGGGTTTTATAAGAGTTGCGGATTTACAGGCTTCATCCCATATTACAAAAATTAATTTATTTATAATAGAGATTTTGTTTGGTATTAGGGCGAGAGTTTACATTTTGTCAA
>PFCY01000017.1 GCA_002763085.1 Candidatus Pacearchaeota archaeon CG10_big_fil_rev_8_21_14_0_10_32_14
CTTTTACATGCCCTTTCATTATTTCTATATCATTATCGTCAAACCCTTCCGTTTTATCAAGCAAACTCCTTGGGATTTTTATTTTACCAATATCATGTAATACTCCGTATAATCCAGCCCTATGTTCTTTATTTTGCATTCTTCCTATATCTTTTGAAAGAAGACCTACTCTTAATGAATGTTCATAAGTAAGTTGGTGATATTCTTCTAGTCTTCCAAGTAATGTAAATACTTTTTCCCTTGTAGATCTATCAACAGCAGATTCATCAAAAGCCGAATTGACTATCTCCTTTAATTCCATAAAATAACAAACCATAAAGAATTTATAAACTTTTCCAACTGTAACTACTATAAAATTACACCATTTTAAAAGAAACCGCTACTTTATTTTTCTGAACAATCAATATAACTATAGAAATTTTTTTCTTATCTTTATATCCTCAAAATAATTCTTTGAAGAAGTTACCTATATCATCAAACACATTTTCAACTTTTTCGACAAATCCTTCTTGGCCTATTCCTGGTCCTGTTCCAGGATCATCTCCAAATTCAGATGATGAATCCCCGCATTCTATATTTACAATACATTCATATCCCTCTCCAGAATCTCCCATTACAGGCTTTCCATAACAATGCTCACAAGTATTACATGCTTTTTTTGCATCTTCAAGTTTTATCTCAGTTAAACAAGGTCCCGAATATAATCCCTCACATGATTTAGCACATCTTTGACATATTTCATTTCCTTTTTCACCACCCTCGCCTCCCTGGCATATTAATCCTGGACTATCTTTATCAACACAATCTCTAATGCATTGTTCTTCTTCTGATTTAGCTTCCGGTTCTTTAATCATACCACACTCTTTATCACACACAGCTTGATTTTTTTCTTGGCATGAAAAATCATAATCTCCACAGCCCTTTTTTGCACAAGATTCAACACAACTTTCTTCTTCAGTCTGATCTGGTTTTATTACATTACATTTGGTTTGGCACTCTTGCTGATTTCCAGTGCATCCAACTCCCGGCGAGGTGCATTTCATACAAGTCATCATACACTGTTGGTCTTGAGAACTTGGGCCAAATGTTTTTTCTCCAGATATAGCATAACCGGTCATGTTACTAAAAACCACAAATAAAAACATTGTAATCAAAATCACTAATATAATTGCAAATCTAATTACTCCTCTCTTTTTCATGATATAAGTTTAATTTTAAAATTTATAAATATATCTATGACAAACTTCACTCAAAAACTTTTGAAAACTTAAACACAACAAAAGAAGTGATTGTCAAAACAACAAAATGCATGATCATTACATAAACATGCCATAATGTTCCATAATATCCAGAATATAAATATCTTAATTGAAGCAAAACAACAATTATTATTGAAAATAAAAGAGTTTTAATATAAATATTCCATTTTGACTTTGTTAAAAAGTGTAAGAGGATTAAACCTAAAATAACAGTCGCAATAAATTTCCCGACCGCATACCAAAATAAAGGCGAATTAGATATAAATTCAAGACCTTTCGGTATTGGATAATAATAAACACTTATCGTTACCCAAAGAAAATGGATCAACGCATCAATAGCAGTAAATATTATTGTGATTAATGCAACAATAGAAAAGTTTTTCTTGAAACTTAATTTCTTTCTCATATTTTTTTCATCACCTTTTCTTTTCATTTTATATAATAGGATTACTCGTTAATAAATTTAACTCTATAAGTAAATCTCTGAAATTTTCTTTTTCATTTTTTCTTAGATCTCCAAAGTATTTGTTTTGTATGTGGGGTTGAACCGTATTTTTTATTTAGATTAAGCAAATGTTTGTATTGCCAATCTCTTTCTTTAATAGACTCTTCAATGGAGTCATTTGCATCTCGAACAGCAGTGACTGCATAAACCGCAGCTCCAATAGAATGAGTAGGAACATGTGCAGTCGCCAACGATTGACCTGCACTTCGGGCGGCAGATCTTGCTTCATAATCATTTTCTTTCACTTCACGAGCTGCAGCATGAGCTCCAAGCGAATCTCTACGTATATCCGCCATTTTGAACACACCAGTCTCAATCCATGTTCTAAGAGATTCTATAGCTTTTCGAGGACGATTATCTTGAGGATATTTTTTTTCTAAATAAGGTAATACTCTCTCGGAACAATCGGTTCTGCCATCTTTGTTTCAACTCTTACAGCTTTAATAACTCCAGTTATTGATCTTTCAACAAGCACAACAAACATAAACCAAAATAATCCCAAAGACATTCCGGCAACAACATCACTGAACCAATGAACATGCAGTATTATTCTGCTTATTGCAACTGCTATAAAAAAAGATAAAGCTGCAATTATTAATACATATTTTACAACCTTATTTTTAAAATCGTCCTTAAATGAATAAATAAGTAAAGATGCAAAGACTATCGCCATAATTGCGTGACCGCTAGGAAAACTGTAACCGCTCGCAATTAAATTTTCTGGTCTAGTTCGATGAACAAGATATTTAACAGATACTTCTAATAACGCTCCACTCAAAAAAACTACAGTTGAAAGCAAAGCAAATCGCCATCTTTTTTTAAAAAGCAATATTCCAATCGCGAAAATAAAAAGTAGATATATACTAATACCACCACCTAAGTTAGTGATTATAGAAGCAGTTTTAATTAACCATTGAGATTTCAATGCTGTCATCACCCCATTTATCCAAGAATCGACATTTAATATAGATCCATTATAAATTACTCCTTCAAGCATTTTCGTAAAGATATACAGAGCAATAATGCATACAATTGGAATTCTTATGTGATAATTAAGAAATTCTTTTCTAGATTTTTTCAGATAAGGATACGCATATATAACTAAAATGATAATAACTACTATAACAAAACTAAGCCAAACTATCCAATGGCTCAATACAGGTAAAAAAATATTAATAAAATCATTCGTAGTTAACATGAGTAAACAAGGTTGAGTATGTATTTAATTATATACCTTCACTCAACAATCAATGTTCCAGTTCCCATTCCCATAGAACAAGCGAATCTGAATCTTCCTGTTTTCGTAGGAGTAAATTCAACATAATCGCTCGGAGTTGGCAAGTTTCTCGCAACACCAAATTCTTTAATAGTAAAACTTCTCAAGCATCCGCTCACACTTTTATCTAAACTTATTCTTACCGGTTGATTTGCTTTAACACGAACTTCTTGTGGATAATAATTGTAATTCTTAAAACTTAGAACAACATTTTGCACATCACCATTTGTTGGTGTTGGATTATTTGTATTAGGGGGATTTGAATTAGAAGAACCATTTGCAAAAACAAAATATGCTCCCCCGCCAACTAACAATACAATTATCAAAAATATATACATATTTTTCTTTTTTATCTCTATTTCATTTGTCATTTTTTATTTCATCCTCCGCATCCACATCCTCCGCCCATACCACATGAACTTCCGGATGTTGGAGAATTTTGGACATAATTTGATTTGGTTCCATCATCTTCTAAAACAGTAAATGTTCCTTTATACATATTCATAGAACATGCGATATTAAACGTCCCAGCTTTATCTGGTGTGAATTCAACGGTATTATCACCAGCCGTAAAAACTTTTTGGACTTTAAATTCCGAAATAACAATTCCTTTAGAACATCCAGGCATTCGAGAAACATCTGCCTCTAATCTCACTGTTTGACCTTTCTTAAAAGTCGAAGGAGTCATAACATAATTCCCGCCTTCAACCCACAGTTTAGCCTCGACAATTTCTCCATTCACAGAGTTACCTGTTACACCCTTATTCTCATTTCCAGAAAGTAAGAATGCTCCCATCAAAACTACAAGTAACATAATCATTCCAATCATCATATATGCTTTTTTCATTTTTCTTCCTATCAATTTTCTTTTTTAAAGCTAATGGACTTTGAATCTATCCTCCAAAGAACGCACTTCTTGGTCCATAGACTATAAACCACACAGTTAATGCGGTTAGTATAAAAGATAAACCTATAACGACTGTGTAATCTTCATTTTTCTGTCTTTCGTTCTCTTTCATCTCAGAATAGATCATATAATTAAGTCCGAACATGATGAATGAAGTTATTGCAAAAATTATAATCGTCATGTATTTCAAGTTATCATTAAGTAACATTATTGATGTCATTCCTCCCATAAGTCCTCCCATAAATCCCGCCATCATTCCTTCCATTATGCCCATTATTCCACAGCATTTACCCATCCAAACTCCTAAAGAAATTCCAACTAACATTCCTATGACGCTTCCATAAAACATTCCGTTCGTCGACGCAATATAAAATCCGGGTAAAAATCCAGCGATCATACCCATCGTCATTCCTATCATCATACCGCTCATACAAGCAAATTCTTTATAAGCCCTGACTTGTCTAATTGTCGGAACGATAAAAGCATAACTCAAAATAGAAAAGAAAATGAAGAATCCATATCGAGGAATAAATCCCTCAACATTTTTCAAACTAGTAAAATATAAAATCCCAACTATCAAAACTGAAGTCACAAGAGATATCAAAAATGTTTTTAGTAGTTCACCCTCAACTCTATCTCCATTCAATTCATTAACGAATTTTTCCATGCTCATAGAAAATCTAATCACTTGCCTGTTTTAAACCTTTTGATGAAACTAGTTTCAAAAGTTTTTTTTCTTATTCATCTCTTTCTTTTTCATATGATATCCAATGGTCAGAAGACTTCCCACGAGTATAAACGCAACAACAAATCCAATAATTTGATACAACACATTAAGCGTTCCAAGATATGTAAAGATTATCGCGAACGGAATAGTTCCTAATATTGTAGCAATAACATAAGGTTTCATTTTCACATTTGAGAAAAGACCAAGAGCATATCCAAGTCCATCTGTGGGAAGGACAATTCTAAGAAGTACAATTGAAGCGAAAATAT
>PFCY01000047.1 GCA_002763085.1 Candidatus Pacearchaeota archaeon CG10_big_fil_rev_8_21_14_0_10_32_14
ACGATTGAATATTCAACTTCTCCAAAGAAGTAGTTAATTATTGAAGTAATTAGAAATGAACTAATTTTCGGTTGTAAACCATGTTAAGTTAGAGGGTTTACTTTACCCGCCATAAAATTTAAAAACCCCATTCTCTAAGTCCAGTCATTAGAAAAATATCACTAAATTCATTTAGTATATCACATTTAACATCACTTTCATTTTAGCATCACGCTATTTATGTTAATCATTGAAGAACGGTGTCTTAGAAGTATTTTTCTATAGAAATCTTTGGATTTCTTAACTAAACTGTATAAAATAAAAATGGCAAGATTGAAATGTAAACATTTCGGCACTAGCCACTTTTACAGAGGTAAAAGATGGCTAAAGTAAGTCCTGTATCAATTAAATATATGATACACGTGAATTTCGAAGCTGAAGGTGCGCTTGAAAAGCCGGATGTAATCGGAGCTATATTTGGACAAACTGAAGGGTTACTTGGAAACGATCTTGAAATGAGAGAGCTTCAAAAAGAAGGTAAAATAGGCCGAATAGAAGTTGATCTTGAAAGGAAAGACAAGAAAACTGTTGGTAAAATCCAAATCCCAACTGCACTTGACCAATCAGAAACTACTTTAATTGCTGCTGCGATAGAGACTATTGAAAGAATAGGGCCTTGCGACAGCCAACTTGAAGTCGTTAAAATTGAAGACGTGCGTGGAACTAAGAGAGATTACATTATTGAACGGGCTAAAAAGCTAATGAAAGAAATCGAAGGAAGTACAGATTCGAGGGAGATATCAAATACAATAAAAGAATCTTCAAAGACATCTGAAATTGGAGAATATGGAGACGAAAAACTTCCATGCGGAGACTTGAGCGACAATGAAATCATAGTTGTTGAAGGAAGAGCAGATGTACTTAATTTACTTAGAAATGATGTTAAAAATGTCATAGCTATGAATGGTACAAAACTACCGAATGCAATAAATGAACTTGGCCAGAAAAAGGAATTAACACTATTTGTTGATGGAGATAGAGGCGGAAAACTTATCGTAAAAAACGTTACGGATAACGCTAAAATCGCATACATCGCAGTAGCTCCTGATGGTAAAGAAGTCGAAGAACTGCAAAAGAAAGAAATCTTAATTGCTTTAAGGAAAAGAGTTCCTTCAAAAGAATTTATAATTAGAGAAGATGGGTTTAGTTCACAAACTAGATCCTCTTCTTTTTCTTCTCAAAGAGAATTAAATCAAGGTGATAAAGTCAAATTAAAAGAATTGTATGACGGCAATCAAAAAAGCGGAAAAGCGCTTTTACTAAACGAAAATCTTGAAATAATGAAAGACGTGTCAGTAAAATCACTTGCTTCAGCGCTTCAAAGATTGAAACTTCAGGATCCTATTTTTACAATAATTGCTGATGGCACAGTAAATGGGAACATAATTGGCAGCGCAGAAGAAAGAGGAGTTAAAGTAATTGTCGCAAAGAACTTTACAACTGCAGATACAAAGATAAGTTTACTAAGTTTCTAGAAATTATAAGAAAAATTTCAAATCATAATCTAATTGTTATTGTTAATATTTTCCGACGATAAAATTTTGGTTTTGAAATGTCACTAAATGTCTGGGCATGAAGTAACATTACTTGACGTTAATTTTAAATAGGAGAGGTGGCATATTCTGTAATGTTTGAAAGAGGTTTTAATAGGAAAGCAATTTTAATAATCGGATTGATTGTCATCCTGTTAATTGTTGCGGTTTATTTCACGTTTTTCTACTCGTATAAATGCAAGAGTTTAGCTTGTTTTAAGGAGCATCAGCGAAGATGTAATCTTATATCGAGCAAGACGATTTATACTAATGATGGTGATGAGGCAACATGGTTTTATCATATTCGTGGACAGGTAAAGGACGAATGTAAAATTTTTGTCGAGCTTGTTCAGTTAAAGAAGGGGGAGGCGAGTTTTACACAGTTAGAAGGTAAGTCAATGGATTGTTATGTTCCCATAGGGAGTGATATATCACCCGAATCTGATATCACTGAATGTCATGGAAAATTGAAAGAGGGTCTTCAAGAAGAAATGATAAAAAAACTGCATAAATACATCGTTTCAAATTTGGGGGATATTTCTGAAGAATTACAGAAACCACTTTAACAGAATATAAATCTATAAATACTGGGAAATGTTGCTTTTTATAGACGCTGAATACATTTATGTTACTTATCGTTACTTACACATAGTGAAGTAGTTATCACTTGATAATAACACTATTTTGTTATCACCATAAAGTTTATAAATGTTCAGACTGTCCAATTTATAACTAAATTTATAACAACCCAAATGAAAAACAAAAACATTTTGGTTTCTTTTGCAGTATTTGTAGCAATTGTACTTTTAGCAACATCTTTTGTTGCTGCTAAGACAGCTGTTACAAGTGACGCATCTGTATACATCTTTGGTAACCATGTTACCCCTGGATCAACAGGCGATGTTATCGGTGTTACTGAAGGGGAAACTATTCCTATAAGAGTAGTTTTCACATCAGACATAACAGCATCGGACATTAAGATCGAGGCTAATATCGATGGATACAGAGTAGACGTGCAAGACGAAACTTCAAGATTTGATGTTGAGCAATATTCGAGATATTCAAAGAGTTTATCTTTGACTATCCCTACTGAGCTTAGAGACGAATTGAGTGACGATTCTACATTGGAGATAACAATCTTCAATAGAGATTATGAAACTCAAGTTGATGACATTGATCTTAGAGTTCAAAGAGAATCATATAGTGTAGCTGTTATGTCTGCGGACACATTACAATATGTGAAAGCTGGACAATTGCTTCCTGTTGATATCGTTCTTAAGAACGTTGGTTACAACGACTTAAGCGACTTGTATGTAACTGCTAAAATACCTCAAATCGGTGTTGAACGAAGAGTTTATTTCGGAGACCTTGTTGCAATAGAATGTAACAAAGATTCTGATTTAGCTCCAAGAATGGACTCAAATGGAAATCCTTCATCATGTGATGAAGACGAAGAAGAAGTTGCCTCTGGTAGACTTTTCCTTCAAATTCCTGAAGATGCCAAAGCTGGTTCTTACACAATTGAAGTAGAAGCTGTGAGCGAAGATGTAACTGCAAGTGATACAGCACAAATCACTGTACAAAATGACTTTTTGGGACAAAACGTTATATCTACTGTAACTTCAAGAACAGTTAATGTTGGCGAAGAAGCAAGCTATGACGTATTAATCGTAAACCCAACTTCAAAGTTGAGAGTTTATAGAATCGTTCCAGAGTCAAATAGTGACTTAGGCGTTTCAGTAAGTGAAAGTGTTGTTGCTGTACCAGCAGGTTCAAGTAAGACTGTTAAGGTTATGGCTTCATCAAATACAATGGGAACATACACATTCAATGTGAATGTTTTCTCTGATGAAGAATTAGCTGGAAAAGTCACTTTAACTACAAAAGTTGAAGGAACTTCTGCGAAGACAACAAGAACATCAACAAATCCAGTAATTGTTTTAACAGTAGTGTTAGCAATTATATTTGTTGTATTACTTATTGTATTGCTTGTATTGATCGGAAAGAAACCTGAGAAATCAGAAGAATTCGGTGAAAGTTATTACTAATTTCCCTTTTTTATTTTTTCTTTTTCTTTATTTTTTATTTTTTTAAAACTAGCCGAGGCTGGAGACGAAGATGGAAAAAAGCATAGATGAACTTTATTGTGGATTAAGTTATAAAAAAGCGCATGCAATTTTAAATAATTCTCTATCAATGATGAGATTTCTTGAATGTACTCTCGATGAGAAAATCGCAATAGATGAACTGCACAAAATTAAAGAGATGAGAGATTACATTACTTGGATGAGCGTTAATGATCAGATAAAAATTATTTCTTCTAGAAACTTGAATATAAATGGTCTTCCTGCGACATGTTATGATAAACAGCTTGCTGAACTTGAAGAAGAAAAAGAGGGACTTGAAAAGAAACTTAGAGGATATAAGGAAAAAGGATTATAATTTTAAACTAATAATCTTTGAAACGCCTTCATGCTGAAGACAACCCCCTGGTTTTCTTCCACTTTCCTCAAAACACTGAAG
>PFCY01000043.1 GCA_002763085.1 Candidatus Pacearchaeota archaeon CG10_big_fil_rev_8_21_14_0_10_32_14
TATGTTGAAGAACAAGGTGGCGTAAAAGGTCAGCTGCGTTTGTCGGATTTCGTTTAATCATACCCCGCAGCTTGCTGCGATTGGGTCAGTTGATTTTGTCGCTCTATCAATAAATGCAACACCTATTACCTTAATCGTAGATAAAATCTATGAGACTAATACTCGTTTCTCGTCAGCTGTCGAAGTAAAGGGATATTTCATTAATAACTTTGATAAAATTTATAATTCTACAATTAACTCGAGTTTTTCAAAAAGTAGAGGATTGGATAGTTTTTTTTATTATAAATTTGAATCTATTCATCCAGAGTTAGATCAAATATTTGTGAAATCTGCAGGAGATGAAAGGTGCATCTTTTCTTCATGTTCAAAAGGGCCTATGAAATATTTTGTTTATGTTCCTTATACTGAGAAAAAATACGATTATATCATAAAAAATGATTGGGTATACTTTAGGTATAAGAGTTGTAAAAATAATGCCGAAGTTCCGAGAGTAAATGAAAACGGAGAGATGATATGTAGATCTGGCGTTATTGTCAAGGAATCGTCTGCAAATTCTTTAGTTTATGGTATTGATGAAGATGGAGGGATAACTTTCTTTAATATTTATGATGAGTCTCCATTTCAAGATTTTAAGATATATCTTTGGATTATATTTTTTGTTTTGGTATTGATCGGCTTATTGATTTAGGGGATTTATAGGAAGAAAAATCAACTAAAATAGTAAATATCCACATTTCATTTCGTCATCATCGAAAAATTTATTTCAAATGGAAGATCAAGTTCAATTTCATTGAGATTTTTTGATTTCTTTCTAAAATTCAAAATTCCAATTCCGATAACTTCGTCTGTTTCTTCATCTTTGAAAATAGTAATTCCGGAAGCAATATCTTCTCCATAGGTCTTTCTTCCAGATTTTATGAGAATCTCTAAATAATCTCCTTCTTCATCATAATAAACATTCATCTTCCCTTTCATCTTATTTTCCTCACAAAATATGCGGACATTGCAAAACCACTCCCGTTTAAATATTTAACGACGACTCTTAAAAATCGTGATTTCTGATCCCTATTTTTAAAGAACTTATAAAAAATCGTAACTTTTTCTCTTTCATCGGCGATCACGTTATCTGGATTTTTAAGGATCTCAGAAATCTCTTCAAAACTTTCAACGTCTACGTGATATTTTCTAATATGTGACCATCGTTCATCAGAAAGGTGGACAACTTTTCCATTTTTATCTATGACTTCAAATACAATCATTTCAATACTATTAAGATTTAGTTAATAAATTTTTTTAGAAAATACAATTGATACGAAGTGATTCTCCTATTACTTAGAGAATAATCAAAATTCTTATAAACGTGCCTCATCTTTACGATTCATGTTAATAGGATTGATTGGGAAACCGAGTGTTGGGAAGAGCACGTTTTTCAAAGCGGCGACGCTCGCAGATGTTGAGATTGCGTCATATCCATTTACAACAATAAAACCAAATCATGGCGTCGGTTATGTCAAAGTTGAATGCATCGATAAAGAATTTAATACTCAATGTATGCCTAGACATGGATTTTGTAAAGATCATAATCGGTTCGTGCCTGTAGACTTAATGGATGTAGCCGGTTTAGTTCCGGGCGCAAGTGAGGGGAAGGGACTTGGAAATCAATTCTTAGATGATTTAAGAAATGCTGATGCGTTTATACAGATTGTGGATCTTTCCGGAACTACTGACAGCGAAGGGAAAATACTTCCTGAAGGAAAAGTTTACGATCCTTGTGAAGACGTGAAATTTTTGGAGGAGGAATTGGATTTTTGGTATTATAATATCTTGATAAAAGTATGGAAAGGTTTTACGCGGACTGCGGAGATAGAAAGCAAAGGTGATTTTAATTTTGCTAAAGTTGTTGCGAAGCAATTTTCTGGACTTAAAGTTAATGAAGAAGATGTGAAAATGGTTTTGAGGAAACTCCCGAACGAAACGTCTGGAAAAAAACCTTCAACTTGGAATGAATCGGAAGTTAAATTATTTGCTCATTACTTGAGGGAATTTTCTAAACCTATGATCATCGCGGCGAACAAAGTAGATCATCCTAAGGCGGCAAGCAATATAAAAAAACTCGAAGATAAATATAGAGGAAAATTAATTTACGCTTGTAGCGCTGATAGCGAACTGGCTTTAAGAGAGGCGTCTAAACATGGACTTATTGATTATATTCCCGGAGAGGCTGACTTCAAAATCGTTGAAGGAAAAGTAAATGATAAACAAAAAGCGGCGCTTGAAAAAATTAAGAAAAATGTTTTAGATAAATATGGCGGGACGGGCGTTCAAGAGATCTTGAACTTGGCGGTTTTTGAATTATTAAAATATATTGCAATATTCCCTGCGGGCGCGCATAAACTTACTGATTCAAAAGGAAATATATTACCTGATTGCTTCTTGCTACCGCCAAATTCAACGGCTCTCGATTTCGCGTTTTTCTTGCACACAGATTTTGGAAAAAATTTCATAAAGGCCATTGATGCGAGAAGCAAAAAAGCGCTTGGAAAAGAATATATGCTGAAGAATGGGGATGCTTTAGAAATTGTGACGCGGTAAAGAAAGAGATTTCTAAACCTGAACGTTTATGTGCTTGAGATTGTGACAAAATGATTCTTCAAAATTTTTAGAAAGAGTTATAATTCTATAGGAATATTTATAAATTGTCTCCTTATGGATTTTTATGGTAGAATTTTATAATTTGAAAAAATTTAAGGATGACTCGGCTGAGGTAATTGTTGATAAAATAGTTCATAAGTTAATTGAAGAGGGTTTGTATTCAGATAGTTTAGTTTACAGAGCAATATCAACTACAAAAAGTGGTTGGAGATTTATTAGAAGAAATGGTTGCGATAAAGATCCATCTAAAAGTCAGGAATACAGAAATAAGGCATTAGAAGATTATGGAAGCGGAGATACTTCAAGAAATGATCGCAAAGCAACAATTATAATAGCTGATTTTGTTGCAAATCCGCGTGGAATTTTTGCTTATAGTGATAAGGGAGACTTTGCTGAAGCGATTGATAGAGTTGATGTAGAAGTTGAAGGCGATAAACATAATTTATTTTTTGCTACCTTAATCTATAATCAAAAAAATTTAATTGAAAGTAATGAGATGACTGATGCATTTTATTTTCCAGAAGGTGTTAGCCCTTTGGAAGTATTAGTTGCTGGATTTTGTTGGAAGTAAAGATTGTGACTAGGTAAATTTATAATAATTCTATAAATTATTCTTTAGAAATTTGACCCTCCTTTGTCTTATTTAACTTTACTTTATATCTTCTTATAAAATATTTGAAATTTCGTTTTCTTAATAACTTATAGTGATAAAAAACTCTATAACCAAGAAAGGTAACTCCTTTTTGCAATGGAATTATCTTAGTTTTTTCTGGATGCAATTCAAGTTTAATTGTCTCTAAGAACTTTGTAATCTCTTTTTGAAAGTATTCTAATCTTTTTTTGCTTCTGTGTAATACAACAAAATCATCTACATACCTTATGTAATACTTTGCTTTTAGAGTATGTTTCACATAATAATCTAATTCATTCAGATAAACATTAGCAAAAAACTGAGAAGTGAAATTTCCTAAAGGCATTCCTTTGCCATAAACAGCAGTGTCTAAATTTTTAAGAATTTTTTCAACAAGCCAAATAACTTCATCATCATCTATTTTTCTTTTTAATATTTTAATTAAAGTCTCATGATCTACGCAGTCAAAATAATGTTTGATGTCTGACTTTAAACAATACCCTTGAATAGAATTTCTTCCATAACTTAATTTTTTAATTACTAAACCATTTTGTGAAACTTTTCGTGCGAATTTATTGAATTATGACGTCCTCCGCACCCTAAAGGTTTGTCCTGCGGGACAAATCGCCAGCGGGCGAGTGCGGTTTCCCGACGTTA
>PFCY01000033.1 GCA_002763085.1 Candidatus Pacearchaeota archaeon CG10_big_fil_rev_8_21_14_0_10_32_14
TTCTATAAGCAACTCTTCGTCTATTTCAGCTTTTCTTTTAAGCTCTTCGAATTTCTCTTTGGGAATAGTCACAATTTCCATAATTTCTTAATAACTCAAATCTTTAAATAATTTTCTATAAAACTCCACCCTCCCCAAACCTTAAAAACTCTATTCTTCAATCCTATTTTATGTCAAAACCTGAATCGTTACCGGAAATAAATGTCGGAGTAGTCGGGCACATTGATCACGGAAAAACGACTCTTCTAAGTAAACTTACTGGAAAGTTCACAGACACGCATTCCGAAGAATTAAAAAGAGGAATCACAATTAAACTAGGCTATGCCGAATCTATAATCTACCAAGACAAACAAGGAAATTATTCTACAAAAAAAGATAAAGATTCTACTCCGTTTCGTTATGTTTCATTTATAGACGCTCCAGGACACGAAATGCTCATGGCGACTATGCTTTCAGGAGCCGCAACAATCGACGCAGCAATTTTAGTGATTTCAGCTCAAGAAGGAATAAAGCCGCAAACTAGAGAACATTTTATGGCGCTTCAGGCAAAAAAAATTAATAATATCATTATCGTTCAAAATAAAATCGATTTAGTCTCAAAAGAAGAAGCGCAAGCAAACTACAAAATAATTAAAGAATTCGTCAAAGGGAGCATGGCCGAAAATTCGCCTATAATTCCAGTTTCAGCTCAGCAAAATATTAACATAGATAAAATAATTAATGAATTAGCCAAAATAAAAATTCCAGAAAGAGACGTTTCTCCTTCTACGATTCCAATATTTTTAGTTGCAAGAAGTTTCGATATAAACCGGCCTGGAACAAATGTTAATAATTTAAATGGTGGAGTTCTTGGCGGAATTTTAAAACAAGGGATTCTAAAAGTGGGCGATGAAATGGAGATAAAACCCGGATTAAATGTCGTAAAAGCAAACCAAAAATTTTACGAAACTATTAACACAAAAATTCTGGCATTGCATAAAGGAAATGAATCTGTTAGTGAAGTAACTCCTGGCGCAAGCATCTCAATAGAAACTTCTCTAGATCCAACTCTCGCAAAATCAGATTCTTTAACTGGCTGTCTCGTTTCAACTAAAGGAAAACTCCCTCAAATAACTCACAAATTAAAAATAAAATATTCTCTTTTCAAAGAAGTTATTGGAATTTCTGAACATAAAGATGTTGATGCTCTTAAAACAACCGAAATGTTGATACTTTCAGTGAACACCACAATCACCGTCGGAACTGTAGAAAAAATAGATACAAAATCAAACACGATTGATTTAAATCTAAACATTCCAATTGTTCCACTTAAAGGCGACAATGTCGGAATTGCGCGAAACATCACCGGCCACTGGAGATTGATAGGTTTTGGCGAAGTTATAGGTTAAGACAATAATTTCTAACTATTCTTAACCTATGGCTGAGTAGAAGTCTTATAAGGTAAAATAATTTTTCAATCTCTCATAGGGGGTTGGTCAGAGGTTATTTGATATAAACACAAATACTTTTAACTTTAAATTTATTTATACTTTATGATAGAAAAAGAAACCAAAGCAGAAAATATATTGGGGAGATATCTCAAAGAATATCCTCAAAGTAAACAAATGAAACTCAATGTTCATCTCGATGGATTAGGAATATTTCTTTTTGACAGAGAGAGACCAGATAGATATGAATTGATGCATGGAAAAGGGTATCTTGATAAAACAAACAAAGAAACAATTGAAAAAGATATCCACGATGTAATATCAGAAGTTTCTAAGTTAAATGAACAAGGTTATGATATTCTGTACCAAGGTCCAAGCAATTTTGAAGAGTTATGTGATTTAGAAGAAAAAGTTGTAGAAGCAATGAATCTTGGAATGGGTGCTGGAATTTTATTCTCTCCTCCTTAACGGATAAATAATCTCCCTATTAATCCCAACAATATATTAAAACCCCAATTCTTTAATAAATCACATGGCAGTCTATTCACATTCCCGTCTTTCAACATTTGAACAGTGTAAACTAAAATATAAATTTAGATATATTGACAAACTAGAAGTTGAAGTAGAAGAGACAATCGAAGCGTTTCTTGGGCACGTGGTCCATTCAACATTAGAATATCTATATAACAAAAAGATAAGAGAAAATAAAACTCTTAACATTGACGATGTAGTCATGTTTTTCACCGAGACTTGGCAGAAAGAATTCAAACAAAATATCCTGATTAATAAAAATCACTTAACTGACAAAGATTATTTTGAGATGGGAATTAGATTCTTGCTAGATTATTATGTTAAAAACGCCCCATTTGACGACGGAACACTCGAAACTGAAAAGAAAATCCTTTTTCCAATAGATGAAAATGAAAATAACTTTATTTTAGGTTATATCGATAGGCTCGTTCTCAACAAAAAATTAAACCGATTCGAAATTCACGACTATAAAACTGGTGGCTCGATTCCATCTAAAGAAAAATTTGAAGAAGATCGCCAATTAGCACTTTACTCCTACGCGATAAAACGAATGTATGGTTTTGATAAAGAAGTAAAACTTATATGGCATTACCTTGCATTCAACCAAGAAATTCAATCTTCAAGAACAAACGACGAATTAGAAGATTTAATTAAAAGAATAAAAAATCTTATCAAAGAAATAGAAAGAGAAAAAGAATTTCCATACACTAAATCAGCGCTTTGCGATTGGTGTGAATTTAAATCAATCTGTCCTGCCTGGCAAAATTCTGTTTCAGCTCAAACTCCTTCGTCAAAAGACGCCAAAAAAGATTTAGAAAAATATCCGACGCTATTGAAATATATTAAAGAGTGACTACTAGATATTAACTCGAGTTCAATTTACCATACAATATGTAAAGATTTAAATGGATATTCATCTTATCAACTTAATGGTATGTCAAATATGTGGTGAGAAATCTGGTTTTTTCCATTGTGCAAGGGATGTAATATTCTAAAAGAAGAAGGCAAGGTTACAAAATGCGAAGGCTGTGGAATTTGGAAAGAAGGAAATTTACCATTATGTAAAGAATGTTGGTCAAAAAATAAAAAGGATGAAGAAAAGAAATCTAAAGATTATAAACCATCAGAAGAAGAAAAAGAGGATACAGATTTTAGAAACAAATTTCCTGCGACCATAATTGCTGAAGATGGTCACCGAGTGAGATCAAAATCTGAAAAGATAATAGATGATTGGTTGTATCATAAAGGGATAGTACATGCATATGAAAGAAAAGTTCCTATTGAAGAAGAAGTTTATTGTGATTTTTTTATACCAATTGGACAAAAAGTTTGGATTGAATTTTGGGGAATAGAAGAGGAGAAATATCTTAAGAGAAAATTATTAAAGAAAAAGTTTTATGATAAATACAAGAAAAGATTAATTGAACTCAATGAAAAAGATATCGAAAAAATTGATGATATCATGCCAATAAAACTTAGAGATCATTTACCTAAAGATTTCAGTTTTGATTAATATTTTATTTCTCTTAAGATAATTAATTTTACAAAAAATAATTTTTATTTAAATCTGTCCTGTATCCGTAAACTTCTTCATTAATCTCTCAACAATGACTTGAGGAGCGAATCCTTTTCGGCTACACGATTTGATGTAATCGTCATAGATTTTTCTATCGATAGTGTAATCGATTCGCATTTTCTGCGCGCCAGGTGGTGTTGCTGCCATGTTTTATCTATGAATTATATCTTTTTAAATCTAATCAATTCTCACCCAATTTTATATCAATAAAAATAACACAGAAAACTATAAAACTTTATAATGATTAAGAAATTATGGAAATTGTGACTATTCCCAAAGAGAAATTCGAAGAGCTTAAAAGAAAAGCTGAAATAGACGAAGAGTTGC
>PFCY01000106.1 GCA_002763085.1 Candidatus Pacearchaeota archaeon CG10_big_fil_rev_8_21_14_0_10_32_14
CAAAAAGGCTGAAAATTATCTTGCGATGCTTCATTTGGCTTGTGGAATTATTACTTGGAGAGCCTGTCTATGTGGATAGGCTCTAAGATACTTTATGAAATATACTGAATTCAAGCAGAATATGGGGAAATATTTACGTCCTTAACTATAGTTCATCCGGTTCATTATGAACATTGATAATTTGCTTCAAAGAATAGAAAAAACTCCCTCCTCGAGAGTGATCGGAGAAGTCGGATCAAAAAAAGAAAAATATCCCCTCTACAAATTAAAGCATGGAACAGGAAAAAAAGTTTTGTTATCTGGAGTTCTCCACGGCGACGAAGTATCAGGAGTTCATTCAATATTAAAATTTTTCAACGGTAAAATAAAAGAATACGAAAACGATTTTGAATTCACAGCTTTTCCTATTGTCAATCCTTGGGGTTACGTTCATCAGTCCCGAAGAAACGCTTACAAATTGAATATAAACAGAGAGTTCAAAAGAGACTCTAATTGTGAAGAAACGAAATTGATTATGCCAGAATTGGAGCAATATATTTTTTCGATGGACTTCCACGAAGATTTTGATGCACCGTCAGAAGGTACTGATGAACCGCAAGGTAAAGCACCATCAGAATTTTATCTTTGGGAAGTGTGTCGCCAAAAACCACTGCGAATCGGAAAAAAAATTATAAAAAATCTGGAAGAAGAAGGAATAAGTGTATGTAAATGGCCTAAAATATACGGAGATAAAAACGATGGTGGAGTAATATCTTATCCTGAAAACTGTGGCACATCCTGTTATGCATCGGACTCTATATTTGAGTCGTATCTAGAAAAATATCACACACCACTATCTTTCACAATAGAAACTATTCAAAGCTCTCCTCTAAGTCTAAGAGTTAAAGCGGACCTCATCTCTCTTAAAACAGTTCTGGATGCGAGACGATAATTCAATAAAAACCAAAAATAGTTTGACGAGCAAATTCATTAATTAGATTAATCCTCTAACATTAGTAAGCGATTTCGTTTAATTCAATTACGATCTGGGTGGGAGTGGGTGGGGGCGAGAGTTTACAACTTTACTAACATTTTTATTAATAAAAAGTTGTGGGCTCGAGTTAGTGGAGGGTTTAACGAAATCGTGACACACTAATAATTGTTATAAAAATTATCCAAAATTCTTATTTTTTCCAAAAATCCGCTTTCCGCTAACTTTATAAGGGCTCATTCTGTAATTAAACTATTAGATATTATAGTGAATGAAAATTGATTGTTCTAATGCAAGAAACTCTTACTCTATTTCAAGAGGAAAGGTTTTTGACAGAAGATTGGTTATTCTTTCCCGTCAATAAATCGGTAAAGGTACAAAAATCAGTTTTCTGCAAATTTAATTTCAAATAGAGATTTTGTAAAATCAAAATCTAGATATAATCATGGAAAAATTTACAAAACTAAACTTAAGTGAGAATTTGATGAGAGTCATCAAAGAACTCGGTTTTACGGAGCCAAGCGAAATTCAAGAGAAATCCATACCGCTAGTTCTAGCTGGAAAAGATGTTCTTGGAGAATCAGCAACAGGATCTGGAAAGACTCTCGCTTTTGGCGTTGCAATAATTGAAAATTTAAAGCATGGAAACGGCGTTCAATCTTTGATATTAACTCCGACAAGAGAATTGGCGGAACAAGACTCGACTTCTCTTAAAAGATTTTCAAGATATAATAAGCTGAATATAACTGAAGTTTATGGAGGTGTTTCAATCATCCCTCAAATAGACAGGATAAAACATGCGGATGTAATTGTAGGGACTCCGGGAAGAATCCTTGATCATTTGCAAAGAGGTACATTGAATCTATCAAAAGTTTCAATCCTTGTTTTAGACGAAGCAGATAGAATGCTTGAAATGGGTTTCATTGACGACGTCGACAAGATCATATCTCAAGTCCCTAAAAAAAGACAAACGCTTCTTTTCTCAGCAACAATCTCATCAGATATAGATCATCTTTCAAAAAAATATATGGTTCATCCAGTTAAAGTATCAGCAGTTTCGTATGTTGATCCATCAAAACTCCAACAAGTGTTTTATGACGTGCCCCCATTCTTAAAATTCTCTTTGCTTGTCCATCTTTTAAAAAACGAAAAGTCACATTTAGCTATGATTTTTACAAACACAAGAAACACTGCTGACATGATTGAAAAAAATCTAAAGAGATACAGGATTGATGCGATGGCAATCCACGGCGGACATGCTCAAAACAAAAGAAGTTCAATCTTAAAAAGTTTCCAAGATAACGCGCTCCAAATCTTGGTCTGCACTGACGTCGCTGCTAGAGGTCTTGATATAAAAAACGTTTCTCACGTCTACAATTATGATATCCCTAAAACTTCAACAGAATATATACACAGAATCGGCAGAACGGCACGAGCAGGAAACGAAGGTATGGCGGTAAATATTGTTTCAGCAAAAGATTATGATAATTTCAACAGAGTCATAGAAGACAAATCCCTTAAGATCAAACAATTAGAATTACCGGAAATGGAAAAACTCGACGTGAATATGTTTGCTGGAAGAACCGGCGGTGGACGCTTTTCTGGAGGAAGAGGAAATTCAAATTTCAGGAACAGAGGACGAGATAACGATCGAAGCCCAAGAGAAGGCGGAAGTAGAAGAAATTACGGCGGACGAAGTTTTTCTGGAGGTTCTCAAGGAGGACGAAGTTATGGAAATAGAGAAAGTCGTGGTGGAAGTGATAATCGAAGTTCTTACGGACAAAGAAGTTACGGAAGTGATACAAGAAGAAGTTATGGTAATAGAAGTCAATCTTCCGGCGACGGACGGAAAAGTTATGGTTCAAGAGGACGGGATAATTCTAGAGGAAATGATTCAAGAGGATTCGGTGGAAGAAATAGAAGATAATTGATTTAACTTAATAAATATTTCACAAATTCAAATCACAACAATTCTTAAATATCGCATTAAACAATTTATTCAATGGTTGAAAGACAAGAAGAATCTGAAATAGAAAAAATTTCACAAACATCTTCTCAAACTATTCCAAAAGTAGAATCAATAGATAAAAAATACAAAAACTTCTCGGCAATAAATCGAGGAAAAGACGATCCTTCAAAATATGATAGTTGTATTTCTTGCGGATGTTTAGCAGTTGGTTCAACGATTATTTTAGGATCAGTATTAGTATTATATAAGATGTTATCTGAATAAATTTGTTCGAGTTAATTTTCTCTTTCTTCTCTAAATTTTCTATCAGGTAAAACGCCAATCAAAGTTTCTATTGCCATACTCAATTCTTCATATGATGCATTCATCTCTTTTAATTCATCCAATTTTTCATATAATCCGCTTGCCTGAAGATTAGACCAATCCCTCTCAGAGAAAGAATAATATCATTTTCTTCACCTATATAAATAACTAAGGCATATTCGTCAGCTGCTTTAAATTCTCCTCTAGAAACATTAAACACTTCATCTTCATCTTGCGTTGGAGGAATATACGCAACCCTTATCTTTCCATCATCTGGATGCCCATAATTCAAAACTTCGTGTTCAATACCTTTCTTTGATTTTACCATGATTCTAACAAGAACGAGATTATATAAATATTATTGATAAAATTTTATAGAAAGTTATAATAAGCTAGAGGAATAATAACACTCATGGAAAAAGAGATAAAAATAAAAAAGTGGGAAGAAAAATGGATTTGTACTTGCGGAAAATCAACTGACCCAATCGCAGCAAGCTGCGGGGTATGATTAAACGAAATCCGACAAACGCAGCTGACCTTTTACGCCAC
>PFCY01000050.1 GCA_002763085.1 Candidatus Pacearchaeota archaeon CG10_big_fil_rev_8_21_14_0_10_32_14
AAGGATGATCATCTCAAGCGATCAATATGATGAATTAAATGATTTAAATGGAAAAGATTATGTTATAATCGAGAAAACAATTCTTGTAAGGAATGTGAATAATGTTCCATTAAATATAACATTAATCCCTGATGCGAGCGCTGAAGAGTTTATAGAAATGATTGATTCTAATTTTATATTAGAACCTGCAAGCGGAAGTGTCCCTACGGAAAAGAAAGCAAGATTTAATATTAGAATAAAAGATTACGGCGGTTATGATGGAAAGATAAGCGTATTATTTGCGCCGATCGGTGTGGATGAACCGGGTGTTGCTTTATCATCGGCTATTGTAGTTAATGCTAAGAAAGACGGTGTCAGTGTTGATCCTGATTTAGAGGACGATTCTGAAGATACAGGTAATGGAGATGATACTCCTATAACTGGAGACGCGATTAGTAGTATCCCTAAAGGAGTTATGATATTAGGAGTTTCAACTTTAATTCTATTGATTGTACTTATAGTGTTGGTTTATATTATGAAAAAGAAGAAGTCAAAACAAAATCAAGATATAAACATCGTAAAGGCAAGTGAAATTAGGAAAGATGAGAGTAAAAAAGAAATCGAAAAAAAGGAAACTAAGTTAGATAAAAAGGAAGTGAACTATGAAAAGACAAGAAAACCAAAACAAAAATGAAAAAAATAATGTTTACGCTTTTAATAGGAATGCTGTTTATAGCATTTGCTGGTAATGTTTCAGCTAACGGAGAAAAAGTAGGCTACATAGCTGTAAATTCTAATTTGCTAAGCAGCAGTGAAGTGGTCATAAGATCTACGTTAATAAGTGAAGGTTATGTTGTTACAATAATTGATGACGCTCAAAGCTTTAATCCGGATATTTATGATTTAATAATTGTTGGTGAGGGTGTTAGAGATGTTTCTGGAAATGTCGATACAAAAAATAAAAAAGTTTTATTCATAAGCAGTTTAGCCGCGCAAAAAGCGGGACTAGCTGTAAGTCAAGGAAAAAGCAGCACCGCTAACACAATAAAAATAAATAATATCGCTAATGAGATAACAAGCGGTTATACTCTCGGGACTTTAACGGTCTATAATTCAAGAAAAGAAGTTTATTATTTGAAGACATGTTTTCCCGCTGGGGCCCAAAATCTGGCTTTGAAAAGCAGTTCTTTGTCTGAAAGCGTGATATTAGCCGTCGATAAAGGCGCTATGCTGATTAATGGGTCATGCACAAGAAGAGATATTAAAATCAATGAAAGAAATTTATTTTTTGGACTTTCGAGAGCCGATTCATGGAATAGTGACGCTCGAAATTTATTCTTGAAAAGTGTTGAGTGGACAATTGACGGACGAATAAATAATCAACCTGTCCTTGATGAAGATATTCCAACGCTTGAATGGCAGAAAAATACGAATTTGACAATCGATTTAAGTCAATATTTTAGTGATCCCGATGGCGATGATCTGGATTATGATATTGCTCAAACTTCAAATAATAATGGAATAAGTTTAGTGATAAATAAGCAGACCGGAATGGTAACATTCTCTACGATACCAGATTATGTTGGAGAAGATTGGATTATCTTCAAAGCAATTGATGAAGGTAATTTGGAAGTTTTGAGTAATCAAGTTACACTTAAAGTTACTGAGATCCCAACTCCACCAAATACTGCGCCAATCATATTGAATGAGGAAGATCTAAATATTGAACTGGATGAAGATTTTACTCCGACGACGTTTGATTTGACTTCTTTTGAAAGCGACGGAGAAGACACTGGAGCAAATTTAGTATGGAGTGTAAAAGATAAGGTCGGAAACTTCAATGTTGAAGTGACGGATGTGACTAATGATGTTTTAACATTCACTTCTATTCCTGACGCAACATGTTTGTCTGGATGTGGATTTACTCTTGAATTAAAAGATTCAGGGAATTTGAAAGATGAAGCACATTTTGATGTAGTAATAAATCCATCTAATGCTCCAAATTTAGACGATATTCCAGACATAACTGTTTTATCCGGAGCTTTTGTCAAAGTAACTCCATCAGCAACTGATCCAGACACCCCAATTGAGAATTTAACTTTCGCATATACTTATCCACTTAACGAAACTGGAGAATGGCAAGTGCCTTCAAATACCGTCGGAACATTCACCTCTATAGTCAGAGTAACAGATCCTGAAGGAAACTTTGATGAGGAAGAAGTTAAAATAGATGTTCTCGATGGGAACACTCCGGTTTTATCTATAGGAAATAAAGTCATAAGAGAAAATGAAGAATTGACTTTTGAAGTGAGCGCGACTGATCCTACAAATGATACGATGAATCTATCTGCGACAAATCTTCCAATTGGAGCAACTTTTGAAGATAATACCGGCGGTGTTGGAACATTTTCATGGAAACCAACATTCAATCAATCTGGAAATTATCAAGTGACATTCAATGTAAAAGATATAAATAATTACGAAAGCAGCAAGACAATAACAATAAATGTTCTTAATGTTGAAGCGCCTCCAGTATTCAGCGATGCTAAATTATGTACGCAAATAAGTGATATGCTTGATGTTCAAATAAAAGAACCAGATAATAATGATGATATAAGCATTAAAAATGCGATAAATGTTGAAGTTGATTTAAGAAATAAACTTGATACTAAACAAAACGTCGATGTGAAAGCTCACCTCTATAATCGAGACGATGATGAAAGTGTCGATGATGTGAGCGATTCATTAAATATTGAAAAGAAAAGAAAAGAAACTTCTAAAATGACTTTAAAGATCCCAACTGATGCGGACACTGATAGTAAATGGGTTGTTTTAGTCATTGCAAACGGTGAAGATAAAGATAATGTTGAATATTGCAATTATGAATATTTATCTATAAATCTTGAAAGAGAGGCTCATGATGTCATGATAACTGAAGTTGAAGCTATGCAAAGTATCGCTTCTCCTGGAGAAAAAGTGGAGTTTGGTGTGAGAGTTGAGAATGTTGGTGAAGAAGATGAAGATGTAACTTTAGAAGTTGTAAATTCAGATTTGAAAGTCAATATAAAAGGCGAAGAATTCGAAGTTGAAAGTTATGGAAATGATGATTCAGCTAATGAGAAGATAAGTATTGACATTCCTGAAAATATAGAGTCTGGAACGTATGATTTGAGATTCAGAGTATACTTTGATGACGGAGATTCCTATGATGAAGAAACTTATCAATTAGTTGTTACAAGTTCGGAGAATAAAAATGATAATGATAATTCAGATAATGGAAATATTTTCATTAATCTGGGGAAGGAAACAATCTCTCTCATGAAAGAGACGATTGGACTAACATCTTATGAGTCTGGAGATAAAATCCCCGTGGGAACTGAAGAGGGAACAGAAAAAATCCGGCTAGAGAAGAACGCTCCAAAGGCAGATACGATAAAAGTAATAAAGTCGTATCCATCTTCTCAAGCTGTGAAGAATTCATCGTCGTGGCAATGGAAATTCGATGATGAAACAAAGAATCAAGTGATGATCATAATTGACATTACACTTGCTCTTGGAATTGTGATTGTTGCAGTTGGAATTGTCATGTATAGACGAAGATTTTTTGATTAGTTTTAAAAACCTCTTTTCATTTTTTAAAATATGGTAGAGGTATACAAGATTTTCTTTATTGACAAAGAGGAATTAATTTGCGAAGATCCAGATATTGATGAAGATGCTCGCGTTGTTAAGATCGAAAATAAAAAAGGTTCAACTGAAGATGATGGTGACACGGCTTACGACGTTTATCCTTTTGAACATATTAAGAAAATAGTTTTTGTTGAACGAAAGGAATAAGATTATCTATCATAAATATTTTTTCGGTGTCCTACTTTTAATATTGTTATTATATCCTTTTCAATGTCAAAAATAACCCTATAATCCCCAACTCGCAACCTATAACCTAAATCCCCTTTAAGTTTTTTAATGTCGTGAGAAAAAGGGTCGCTTGAAAATTCATCTATCTTTTTTAGAATTCTATTCACTATAGAACTTTCGAGTTTGTTTAAATTATCTAATGCATAATTATCCCAAATTACATTATAAGGCATTATAGTCCAAACCTTCTTTTCACTTCTTCATGAGAAACAAATTTTCCCCCTCTTACTCTCTTTCTAGCTTCAATAATTTCTTTTTTTGTTTTTTCATTCAATTCTAAATCATCTTCAAGAATTCTTTCGATTATATCGTTATAAGTTTCTCTATCCATCAACTTCATTTTATCTAGAGTAGACTTTACTTGATCAGAAATTTGAATTGTTGTTGTCATTTTATAACTTCTTATAGTCTATTATAAGAGGCTATAGTTTATAAAGGTTTTCTTGAAAAAACTTAAATCAAAAATCTTAAATACCTGCGACACTGCGTTCTATAGACCAGGTCGGCGGGTTAGCCCTCCGCTATAAAGCAAACGGGCTTCATGGCAGACTGCAAGTAGGTCGGTGATATGTGAGTCAGAGAGTCTTTATGTGGACGTTGACGCTTTGTCCGTTTCGATCTTGCATATGCGAATTGGGTCAGGTCTTGATCGAAGCAGCCCTAAACATACGACAAGGTGCTTAGCGGGTAGCGAGGCCGAGAAAACATGAAGGTTGCTTTTTGATGATCTTTGAGCTGGCCTATGGGTCGCTGTAAAATTTCGGTCGATTAAACATACCGGTCGAAAGTTAAAACTCTTGAAACATCTCAGAAGTTCTTGATTTATGAATTAGATGATTTTGAAAAAAATTAATCAAAATTATTATATAGTTGTCTTCGTTATTTATTTCATGGCAAGAACTAAAAAAATTGAGAGGCAAGTTGACGATAAAACAATACTTGACAGATTTGCAGAATCTTTTTGCAACATTGTTGAGAAACATGTAAAATACTTTGTATGTTCAGGTTTTGTGGTTATTGCACATGGGCGAACACGTGGGACAGAAGATATTGATATGATCATTGAGAAGATTTCGAAAGAAAAATTCATAAAATTACATGAAGATCTGATTAAAAACAATTTTGTTTGCGTACAGACAGATAATCCGAATTCAATTTATGATGATTATCTTAAAACAAATGTTAGTGTCCGCTATGTCGTAAAAGATAATGATTTCTTTCCGCCAGAAATGGAAATAAAGTTCGCGAAAGATGAACTTGACGATGAACAAATAAAAACAAGAACAAAACTTCCTTTAACTGGACTTGATATTTATTTTTCGTCGATCGAAAGTAATATTGCATTCAAAGAAGAATATCTAAAATCTCAAAAGGATATTGAAGATGCAAAGCATTTGAGAATTATATATGAAGGCAAGTTTGACGAGAACAAAATAAATCTTATAAAAAAAGAAATAAAAAAACTACGGTCATTAAAATAAGATGGAACAAAAAATCATAAGAGATCAATCGCACGAAGATCAAATAGAAAGATGGGCAATATATGTTCGAGATCATCCTAAGGAATGGAAAGGAAAAGTAAAACCTTTTCTCGACGGACAAATAATCATGGCTAGAAGATTTTATAAAAATCTCTCTAAAACTACTGATGGGAAGGAGAAGATTGAGAGGATGTGGGGGAGAAAATGATTTGCGAAATTTTAAAATTGATTGAAAAAGAAATTCTAGAATATTAATCTACGACGCCCTCGTTCGTCTTGTATACATGAACATTAAAATCGCTGAGGCGATTTTAGAGAAATGAGTAATTTTTCCACCGAGTAAATCGGATGGAAAAATTAAATATAATTTTACGACGCCCTCGTTCGTCTCGTGTGAGTTACAGTTGTTGTTTGAGACGGAGTTGGTGTTGGAGTTGGAGTTGTAACTTGAGGAGTTGAGTCAGGAGTTGTGGTAGTAGATGCAGTTGTCGTTTTTTGAGTATCTTTTGAACCTGAAGAAGTTGCTCTAGCGGTGTTTGTAATTATTCTTGGACCTCCATTTGAGATATTTACTTTAGAATCATCTTTGATTAGAGCATAAGATGAATTTGTTGTATCTATAATTGTTTTATTTGAATTATCCGAGTAGAGAAAATGCCCAAAGGCGATCGTGTTGCCAACTATAAAAAAGAAAGCAAATAGCGCTATACCAATCATAATCCTTAATTTTTTAAATCTCATACGAAGTCGAAAGCCTCCTCGTGTATATTCTTTTCTTTAACGCCTGCCTTTTTTAGCTTTTCTATAATTTCCTGCTTAAAATTTTCTGGGCCACAAAGAAAAAATTCTTTTTCTCTAAATTTGCCGGCAAGATCGTAAATGTCTTTTATTTCGACATGACCTTTAACAGAAGAATTCCAGGGAATAAATTTAAAATTTTTATTGGCTGACGCGATGTCATTTAAGAGATTATATCCTACAAAATCTGTGTCGTCTTTTGCCGAGAAGATCATATCAACAGAATATTCCCTATGATCCAACAATTCTTCGACCATTCCCAAAAATGGAGTTATTCCAATTCCTGCAGCGATCCAGACTTGGTTTTTACATTTATAGTTTTTGAAGTTAAATCGTCCGTAAGGTCCCTCAACGAAAACTTTGTCTCCAACTTTAAGATGTTCTAATTTATTTGTGAAGTCTCCAAGTTTTTTTATGATGACTTTGAGTTCTTTTGAATTTGATTTTGATGCAATTGAGAATGGATGAGCTTCTTTAGATAGGTTTTCATTATAAAATCTTAGGAATAAAAATTGGCCTGCGCTGTAATTTATCGGTTTATGGTCCGGAACCATGTTTATCTCAAAAAGATCTTTTGATTGATTTAAAGATGAAATCTTGTAAACAGCGTTTTTCATCATTCTGTCTTTTATGAATAATGAATAAGAAAATGCACCCAAGCCAATTATTGACACGGCGGTGGCATATAAATAATAACCCTCGAAAATATTATCTTGAGATATCGTACCTCTGATTAAAAAAATATGTAGGACTGCGAGGGCAAACATGAGACCTAAAAATTCGTGAGTGAATTTCCATCTATTATATTTCATCTTTGTAAATAGAGTTATAAAAATTAAAATAATCATTCCGATAATAGAGATTATCCCGAAGTTTACACTCCAGTAAGAACTTGGAAGAAGATATTCCGCTGCGCGATTAATTTCTTGCGGAATGAATTTCAAAACTAAGAATATTGGATGGAATAAAATAAATATTAACGCCATACCGCCGAGAATTCCGTGGACGATGTAAACTTTATCTAATCCTCCAAAAATATCTTCTATGAATTTTATTCTTGTTGAAAGAACAAATGTTAAAGCGAACATCGTCATACCGACAAGACCGAAAAGTTCGCCTAGACTGTGGGTTATTTCTGCGTAAGAGGTTAAATCTTCAATACCAGGACCGTAAACAACCCAAAGATAAACAGGAAAGAAAGATACAATCAGGATGAACGCCCATCCAAATATTTTTTTAGTTGTGTAATCCATCTTTGACAATAAACTTATCAAAATTATTATAATACTCAACTTTTAAGCCTTTGTGGACGAGAATTACACTGGCGTGTTTGTTTTCAGAGATTATTTTTTTTCTTTGAGATTCATCTGAAACAAATAGTGCAGTTGAAAGGACATCAGCTAGAGTCAGAGTCGGAGAAATAACAGAAACAGAGATTATATCTTGGGCATTTAATATGTGGGAGTTTTCGTAGGAATTGTAGAATTGATTATAATCTCCAGAAGTTGCTATAGCAATATCTTGAAGGTTTACATTGCAAAGGACTTTGTCTTTGTCACGAGGATGTTGAATCCCTAACTGATGATTTAATTTTCCGGATACGATAATATCTCCACGAGAGTCTATTAAAAATTCAGTTATTCCTTTTGATTTTAAAAAATCTGAAATCTTATCTGTGATGTAACCTTTAGCTATGCTACCTAGATCTATCATTATATCTGGATGATTCAGTGTTATTTTATTTCCGTCGATAATCATATCTTTTACACTTGTGTTATGAGAAGATAATTCCTGACCCGATTTTCTTTTTAGGATCTGCTTTCCAAGAGTTATATCATAACGTCCGAGAGTCAGATCATACATTGAAATCGCGTCTTTAATTACAAACAATAATTCGTCTGATACTTTTAGTTTCCTTTTTGAATTTAATTTAGATAATTCGCTTTTCTTGTCATAGAAATTGAAAATATTTTGAAGACGCAATGCTTCTTTATATGAAGCATCAACTATTTTTTTTGCTTTTGCAAAATCTAAATCGTAAACTAAAATTTCAATTTCTGAATTAAAAAGTTTTTTGGTAAATGTGTGTTCTTGCATAAATAAATGAGGTGTTGTAGATTTATATAATTATAGAAAAATCTTATTTTTGTCCCAAAACTTCAATCAAATCCATTGGAGATTTTGTATTGTGCCACTCGTTTGAAAGATTGAAAAAAGAAAAATGTTTGGGCTCTATGTCAGCATCTGATTGAAATGAAACGTCAAATCCAAATCCGGTTAAATCCGTTTGTCCTTGGAGTATAATGGGAGTTATTCCAACATTGTCTTCCCAAAAATCTTGAGAAAGATCGGTATTGTAAATCCCTCCAAAAATAAGTGGGATATCGGACTCGTTGGATTTAAAATTTATACTTAAATTAGGTTTGTAAGCCGGTTCTATTCTTTGATAACCTTGAGCGAAAGTATCTACGTTGTTATATTGGCCAACTGTATCAATCGTTAGATCATTATCTTTATAAAAAACAAAATGGAAAAAAGATGGAATTTCTGGGGGGTTCCATATAATCTTGTCCGTCAATGTTTCATCAAAATAAATTTCTGCTCTTTGCATATCCCCCGCATCTCCAATTCCCCCTCTAAGCAATGGAACATCATTTAGATAATTGCTCGCGATTTTACAGAGATTCAAATCTCCAGTCTGAGCAGATAATAGTGAATCTAAATTTACATTATATTCCCCAGTACCATCTATTATTCTTGAATTTTAATCAAAAGAAAAATCCATGTTAAACTGCCAATCTCCATAAGTTTGGTTTGTTGAGCGTGAAACTTTTCCGTGAACATTTACATCAACTCCATTTTCATCTGCAACGATTGAATCAATTGTCGTATTTTTTAAAACCGCCCCAGGAAGAAATGGCTGGATATATAATGAAGAGCCCAATCCGTTGATATCGTCTCCGGGATGTGGTCTAATTACAAAAGCACCGTGATCGTTTAAGACAGATAAGAAATGCCGGTCATCTTTTTTTACTTTATATTCTATAGCGCCAGTATTATTAATCAATTGCTGAATTGAATATTCTGCTGAAGCTGGAGCAGAAAAAAATGCTGAAGTAAAAAATAATGGAAGGATGAATTTTGGAATAAGATCTATTTTAATATAAAGAGACTTTATTTTTTGTATATATAGATTATCACTATATAGGATATAAAAGATATTTTTAAACCATTATTTTTTCACTACAACCGTGTACTCCTTTTTTATATTTCAAAATTATACGATTTTTAGAAAAGTTTAAAAAGGTGTTATTTTATAGTGATGACATAATGAAAAATAAAAATTTTAATGGTTTGATTCTGTTCACTATTTTATTTGCAGTTATCGCGATGACCTCAATAATCTCTGCAAGTTCTATTACAGTGAACGGTCAGAATAATAATCTTGATGGAAATTTCTATATTCCATTTTCAACTGATGAAGCTGGAATTTATTTAGGCGAGTCACCTAATGGACCAGGACAAACACCCGAGACAAAAACTTTTTATGCTGGTGATGATGTTACTGGTTATTTAGTAGTGCCTGTGAAATTTAATGTACAAACTTCTGATACTATTGTTAAAGAAGATGGATTTATAGAAATGACTTTTTATGATATGGATTTTCCTGAAGAACAAAACTCAAACTTTTATAGAAAAGAATTAGTCGGAATTGTTGTTGCGAATGATGGACCAGCAAGTCCAGAAAATATTGGAAATTGGCAATTGTCTGATGAGGTTTTGAAAAGAGCTATAAGTTATCTTAATTATGAACAATACCAAGAAGGAACGCAAACTTCAGATGTAAATAATAAAGTCATAACTTACAAAGTTCCATTCTCTGATTTGAAACAAGAAGATGGGCTAACGCTCCAGGAATTTGTAGATGATGTGAATTCAGACAAAGAATTTGTGGTTGTTTTCATTTTCAGATCAGACTTCCATGCTTTCAATGATATTACTTTAACAAATACTCCAGAATCAATGAGCAATGTAAAGGTGACTTTCAAGACAACTTCTAATGCAAATTATGACTGTGAGGTTTATGATACCAGAGTAAATCAAATTATTTATCACGCTAATAATAATGAATTGATGTGGAATGTTTGGGATGGCGGATTTGTAGAGAAGCATATTCTTTGTTATGGTAATGAATGGTATGAAGGTGGTCCGACACATGATTGGGGGATTTATAATGGAAATTTTATACCTGCACAAAATGTTGTTGCTGTCGGGACTAAAATAGGAGATTGGACAATGTCAGGACCGGATGGAATATGGATAAAAGACGATGGCGGAAATGACGATTCTTGCAAACTAATAAGATCAGTTACACTTGATGCAAACAATGAAGATGAGGTTGTTCAAGAAAATTCAATAAGAGGACAAGGCTGGCAAAGTTATCCTAATAATCCAGTAAAGTTAAGTCAAACTTCAATAAATCAATTAGTCAATCCTATTTCACTTGATGAAGGGGAATATAAAGTCGTTATAAGTGATGGCGCTTGGAGTCAATGGGATAATGATATTGGAAACAGTGCGCCTTATGGAGGTGCTCCTGGACTTGCATGGACAAATTGGGCGAATGTAGTTTATGATGATAATGATTTAACAATTTCAAAATTCGGAATCACAAATTTCTATTCGACTAAGCAAGAAGCAGAAAATGCAGGAAAAGGAGAAGAAGAAACTTTCGAACATGATGGCGGAAACATATACTTATTTTTAGACGACAGTCCAATTGATGATAATAGAGGAAGTGTGACTCTTGATTTATATGATTGCACTGACACAGATGACGATGATGACGATGATTCAGATGATGATGGAAGAGATAATTTTCAAAGATTTGGATATGGAGGAATGTGTGAAGAGAATTGGGTTTTCGCAGACTGGAGTTCATGTGAAGATGGATTGCTTACTCAAACACGAAAAGGTGTAGATACAAATCAATGTGACATTGTAAATAGTGAAGTTCTTGAAGTCAGGGCTTGTGAAATGCAGGGACAAAATGAGAATGTGATTGTGAAGCCGGTAAAAAAACCGTTTCCTCTTTGGATATTAATTTTATTGATTACGATCATAGTATTAATTTTCTTGATCATCATCAAAATGATGGTTAGATGAATTAGCGCCATTCTCTATCAAAAACTTAATAAATAACTTTATTCTTGGTAATTAATGTTTAATAATAGAAAAAAGGTGATCATAATCGGGGTTGTCCTGCTATCAGTAGTGGTTTTTGTTTTGATGTTCACATTTAATGTTTTTGGAATTAGAGAAAATCATGTTAATCTAGATAAGATGATAAATTCTAATGGAGGAGTGATTTATTATGGGACGTATAATAACGAGAGTGAAGTTGGAGAAATACTAAAAAAATTTGAAACGGCATATTACTCAAATATTGCTTTCAATAAAAAAACATCTATAGTCTACGGAAACGAATTTTCTATCAATGTGGCTAGTTATGAAGAAGTGTCTGAGGGGAATATAAATTTATTACTGGGAAAGACAACGCAAACATTTAAATTAAATGATAACCAGTATTATATAAGAAAAATTACGCCTGAAGGCAACAAAGTCATTGTTATTGTTGAGGGAAAAGAATACGAATTTGATTTGAAAAAGGGGGAAAATGTTTATTTCATTATTGCACAAGATGATAAAAATTTAAAATGAGGATATTGATGAATAACAAAAGGGGACAGTTTTATCTTATAGCGGCGATAATAATAATTGCAATCATAGTCGGTTTTGCGGCGGTGACCAATTTCTATAAAAAAGGGGGTGTTGAAGAAAAAAAAATTTACTACCTTGCGAATGAACTTGATGTTGAAGGGAGTTATGTTATAGATTATAGTGTTTATAACAGCCAAGATTCTACTGCTTTGCTAAGGACGTTTGCTGAAGAATATGGTAAATATGCCGGAGAGAATAGAAATATTTATTTTGTTTTTGGGGATAAAAATAAATTTATTGTTGCAACTTATGATGAATATATTTCTGGAACAATAGGATTTTCTGGAACTGGAACGGAATTGAATCAAGATATTCATGATAAAAATTTTAAGACCAAAACGTGTGATGCAACTAAGATAGATCAAGATGAAAATTGTGGACTCAATTCGGGTTCGGATACAATTCAATTTACAATAGACCAAGATGGTGAGAAAATTCCTTATACTTTTGATTTAAATGAAGGAGAAAATTTTTATTTTATAATAAGTCAAGATATTCCGGGAAGAGGAAGAATTGTTCTCGATAAGCCAACAAATGAAGGAGGAAGAATAAAATTAGCTCCATCTGGAAGTGAATCGAATGATGATGAGGGAGGAAGTAAGCCAAAATGATGAAGAAAAAAGGATTGAGTGAAATGATGGGTTATGTCTTACTTATAAGTATAGGATTGATTCTCGCGTTTTTGGTTTTTGGTTTTTTGAAATCGCAAATCCCTAACGCGGCAAATGAAAAAAAATGTAACGACGATACTTCAATAACTGTAAAGTCAGTAAAATGCATCGGCGGAAATATTGAATTGAATGTAAGAAATTCTGGGAAGCATAGAATAGATGATTTAATTATTAAGGGAAGAACTTCAGATGTTGCGGGAAGGACGCTTGCAAATTTAGATTTATCTACGCCTGGATCTGGTGGTTTTGTGGCTTTGGGAGAAAATGAAGCGCAACATCCCGGAGGAGAACAGCTGATTACTTTGCCGTTTTATACAAGGTCTTGCACAGATATTGGAAGTGATTGCGATACTACTAATGATATTTGTGTCGGAAAAATAGATTGCAATAGAGTTAATGGTGTATCCGATATGGCTGAAAGACATGGGTTTTGTGATGCTTTGAGAATTAATGTGGGAGTAAATTGTGAATGGGTTCCTGATAATCCTGCTGTTCCAAATGGAAATGGTTTATGTAAAGGGATTGACACATGTGACAAATTAGGTTATGGGAGTGGCGATCCGGCAGATAATCATTGTGCAGAAGCTGCTTTTATTGGATATTGTTGTGCTGATGGAACTGAACCTCCTATAAGCAATTCAAACGTATGTGGTGGAAATTATAAAACACATAAGGATTTTTACAAAGTCTTCCAACTTGAAATAAAACCTGAAAGGCAACAGCCTGATGCTCAAGGAAAAAATGAATCGGTCATTTGCAGTGATGCGGCGATCACAATAGATGCTCCAGAGAATTGTTATCTGTATACGATTTAATTAGAATTCTTGGAATCTTAATTTAATGAGTTGTGACTTGATATGAATTATAGTCTTTCTAGTGAAATAGAAAAATATTTAAAGGTGTTAGAACATGTTAGAACATGAGTGATAGAAAACATATGAAGAAGATACGTGAGAAAAGAATTAAGTCCATAAAAGAACAAATTAAAGATCATGAAGATAAAATTGATAAAGAAAAAGGAAGGTTCGATACTACTAAAGATTATTGGAAAAAGGAAATTGATGAAAAATTTGTCAAACAACTTGAGGAAGATGAAGATTATGTTGAGGAAAATTGAATATGGAAAGACAGATTAAGAAGACAATTAAAGCTGGAAATTCCAGCGCAGTTCTACTTCCAAGATCATGGCTTAATAAAGATGTAAGAGTGGAACTTATTAAAAAGAGTAAAGATGTAATCCTAAATGATATCCTTATTTTGTTGAAAAAAGAGATTGAATTAAAAAATGTCATTGGGATATATCTTGTGGGTAGTTATGCTCGTGAAGAGGAGGATGAAAAAAGTGATATAGATATTTTAGTCATTACTAGAGATATTGATAAAGAAATGATACATGAGGGAATCTATAACATATTAATTATGTCAAAAGACTTACTGGAACAAAAACTCGAAAAGGATATATTTCCGGTAGGTCAAATGATAAAAGAAGCGATACCTCTTCTGAATTCTTATCATTTAGATAGTCTGGATGTGAAAATCACAAAGAAAAATGTTAAATGGTATTTAGATACAACTCAGGATAAATTACGACTAATCAAAAAAATAATTGATAGAGGAGATAAAAATAAAATGATTAGTGATCGGATTTCTTATACTCTAATTTTAAGAATTAGGACATTATATATAATTCATAAACTGATAAATAATGAAGATTATTCAAAAAAAGAGTTTATTAAATTAATTAAAAAAGTATCTGGGGGAATAAATTCATATAGAAGTTATTTAAGAATAAAAAACAATTTTGAAGATGAGGTGGGTGTGACTCGATTAGAAGTGGAAAAATTGTGCAACTATTTAACGAGTGAGTTGTCATTGATTAAAAAGCAAGTTTTATAAAAAGGAAAAACATATAATTTAAGATGGGAAATAAAAAGAGGACGGTGTTCGTGAAGAATCATGAAAGTGGAAGTAAAAAAGGTTTATCTCCTGTAATTGCAACGCTATTGCTTGTCGCGATAGTAGTAATTCTTGCTCTAATTATTTTTCTTTGGCTGAAAAGTTTTGTTCCTGAAGTTGTTGAAAAAAATGGGGAGGATATATCTTTAGTTTGTGAAAGAGTTCAGTTTACTCCTGTATATGAATCTGGGAGACTTGAGATTTCTAACGACGGAAATATTCCAATTCAAAATATGAAAGTTAAAGTAATTGATGAAGATGGTTCTTCTATTGAAAAGGATTTAGCCACTGAAAACGCTGGGACTTGGGGGGAGTTTGGGCTTGGAAAAACAAGAGTTTTTTCTGACGATGTGAATTGGATTGATGATACAACAAAACAGATTGTGTTGACTCCTGTTCTAAGAGGAACGACTGAAACTGGTTATCAAGATAAAGCGTGTGATGAAAGACAATACGGGCATGAGCTCGACGTATAAAATGTTATTTCTAAAAAATAAGTGGGGTTTATCTGAAGTTGTCGGAACATTCTTGATAATACTTCTCGTTGTAGTTTTGGGTGTTTTAATTTTTGGAGCGAGTAAAGTATTTTTAGATAAGGCAACTAAAATTGATAAATGCAGCAGCACGAATTTAGATAAAGTTAAATTCAATCCATCTTCGACGTGTTTTCATACAATAAAATATAATCAACCGAGGAAATGGGATAGGAAATGTAATCCGGAAGTTAATAGTTGTCCAAATTATCCACCAGATGTAAATGTTTGTGGGGATATGGATAAAAAAGATCGGAATGGTAACGATCGAACAGATTTTGGTTCAAATATAAATTATGATCTAGATGATGATAATGAATGTGAGATAACTTGTTATACTGACGCTGATTGTAGTCCAAAAAATCCAGTGGATGGTGATATGGAATGTTCACCCCTTGAACTAGATGGTACTTATGATTGTTCAATTTATAGAAGAACAAATTATTATTGCGTTAATGGTAATACTATTGATAGTTATTGTTACAAAGATGTGGGATATATTCTTATGACCGTAGATGTGAAAGATGTAGCGCTTGATGGTATAGTTATAGAGATGGAGGGCGGAGGAAATTCAGTTAGATTTGAGATTGAAGATGGAAGATATCCTTGCACGTATGGAAATATAAATCCTGCACTTAATGGATGCGGAGAAGTTTTACTTAACTATGCAAAATGTTGGGATACTCAAAATGGATGGTGGAATGAATTTTTAGGAGATCATAGAGCAATACCATTAAAAGAAAACGAGGGACATACTTATAATACTGGAAGATCATTTCTTCCTGTAAAAGATGTTAAACCGGAAGTCATTAAATTAATTCCAGTTATAGGCGGAAAAGAATGTATGCCTAGTGAAGTTTTAAATGAGGTTCCTGAATGTATACCTGAAGAATTTCCTTTTTGGGGTGAACTTAAAATAGATGATGTGAGTGATGGAGATAAATGTGAGACTAAATTAGGGGTTGATTATGACAATTATAACATAAATCGCGATGTTGGTAATTGTGGAAACAGAATTTGTGAGGTAGATGAGTCTTCTTCAACGTGTCCTTATGATTGCGCATGCGGGGATGGAATTTATGATATTATAAATGAGAATGAAGGAACTTGTCCTAAAGATGTAGCATATTGCGGGGATGGAATTTGTTCACAAGGAAAATTGCCAAGTGGAGATCAAGAATTTGGAATCGGAATTAATAATTGTCATGAGGATTGCGATGGAGCAACCTGTGACCTTGATGGTAGTGTTAGTACATTAAATTGTGAGAGTGGAGAATTGTCTGGAAAATGTGTGACTGATTGCGGTTGGTGTGGAGATGGATATTGTGCAGGAACGATTCATGGAGAGGATACTACCACTTGTCTAAAAGCAAGTGGTGGAGATTGTCCTGGTCCGACCTTACCCTAATAATCATCGTAACAAAATTTTATAGGGAAACATTTATATATCTAGGGGAATAAAAATGTATATTATGGTATATAAAAATAACCTTAAATCTAGTGTATGGAAAGTGTTTGAAATATTCGTTGATGAGCCATTAACAATACATTATGTTAAAGAAATTTCAAGAAGAATATCTCTATCTCCGCCATCAGTGAGAAAACATGTTGGGGATTTAGAGAATCAAAATCTTATAATGAAGAAAAAAGGAGAGAGGTTTATTGGATTTATTGCAAATAGAGATAATGAGTCGTTCATATTTTTTAAAAAAATGTTTAATATGATGAAATTAAAAGAGTCTGAAGTTGTTGAATTTATCAGCAACTCGATGCACCCCCAAGCTATAGTCTTATATGGAAGTTATGCAAAAGGGGAGGATGTTGAGAAAAGCGATATTGATATTTTTATACTCTCAAAAATAAAAAAGAATTTAGATTTTGGAAAATATGAAAATCTTCTAAAAAGAAAAATTCATATAATCAACGAAGAAAGATTGAATAAACTGCAAAAAAATCTTGAGTATGAAATAATTAACGGGATTGTTTTGAAAGGATATTTGAAAAATTAGTTGCAAAAATATTACTTTGCAAGGGAAAAGATGGCTGAGTGACAAATTAATAAAACTAACTTATATAAAATGGAAGATGAAATATTTAGAATAAGCAAGAATAATATTAGGTCGGAATCTTTAAGAGATATGTCGTTAGAACGCCTGGAAGATATAAAATGACGTCCTCCGCACCCTAAAGGTTTGTCCTGCGGGACA
>PFCY01000029.1 GCA_002763085.1 Candidatus Pacearchaeota archaeon CG10_big_fil_rev_8_21_14_0_10_32_14
AAAATCATAGAACTCGGTTGAACTCCGTTCAACTTCTGCATAGAAATATATGGAGGGATTGCTTTCACAATCCCTCATTATCCCCTCGCCCAGAGTTGAACTGGGGATCTCCCGGGCACTGCTCATTGCTTTGCTCGTTTCATGACTTTTGGGGCTTCACAGTTATCCATAATGGAATCTCCGCCTTAGTGCGAGGAAACCTAACGGTTTCCTTCGCTTAACCTTCCCTTGAATTTGCCTCAAGGGTGATTAATAAAACTACAGCCAGGCGCTCTAACCACTGAGCTACGAAGGGTTCTTCTTAGAAATGATAAGTGTTTTTTAAAGGTTATTGTGGGATATATTAATGTGCTTAACCGTAATTATGTTACCATGACAACAAAAGGTTTTGGTGTATGAATTAATCAAAGAGAATGGCATACAGCAAAAACTTTAAGTTGAAGGCGATCAAGCACGCAGAGATGAAATCGTTTTACCCTGCAGCTTGCTGCGTTTGGGTCAGTTGATTTGGGGAACTTTTTTCATTGAACATAAATCTGCAAATATTTTTCATCTTAATCAATTGTCAATTTTAGCTAATCAAGATATAAATACGATAAAAATCCAACTAAATCAATTATCTCCTCAAGTTCAAACTCTTCTTAATGGAAACATTCTATCAAGACTAACTTCCATAGAAAACAAAACATTAAAGATAAATGAACTCGACCTACGAGTTAAAGCATTAGAAAACAAAACACAAAACAACACTCCAATAAATTCCCCATATCTCAAATACCTTTCATCATCCGACCGTAAAAATATCATCTGTGGCTACGCTCAAGACAATCATTTAACAAGCTACGAAGATTTAGGATGGCATTGCGATATGACTTATACTACTTCAAGAAGTGGAAGAGAAAGTGTTAAGTGTAAATGTTATAAAACTTAATTAATGCTAGCATATGTTCCTAAGACTAATATAATCAAAAATATTATTTCTATAGTCCCTTCAATATACAAATCCCATTTTTCGAATTTTGTTAGTTTGATGAAATTAGTTCTTTCCATTTCTGAGTCATCAATCCTGTGCCAACATAATATATATTTCTAAATTTCAGTCTCTCTCCGCCCCAACTTGTTGTTCTGCAACAAAGAATGCTTTATTAGAATATACTTCGTGTATCTTTCCGTTATGCTCATATAATCCTGCAGCGCAAGGCAGAGCGAACTTTCCAAGTACTCCCATCTTCGAGTAAACAACATAAGAAATGACTCGTGTTTCGCCGGTTGATAATGACTTAAAATCCCATTCAATCTTCCTGTTTTTCTCGTCGATGCTCGTTATCGCTTCAATTCCCATTCTATTATATAATTTCATTAAAGGCGGAATCTTATCAATGACGCTGATATTCGCTAATTCATTTCTTGATTTAAGTTTCAATGTAACTTTTAATGCGAATTCCCCACCCCGTGTTCGAACATAGGATATAGTCTTAGTTATTTGAAGAGGTTTTTGTGAATATCTCCTAGCACCGATAGTGATGATTACAATAAATAAAACAATGATAAACGGAAAGAACCAGTTTGTCTTAACTCTTATTTCTCTGAATTCTCCAGGAGCAATTTCACTGTTCCAAGTATAAGTTATCCTCGAACCTTTCCTTTCCATATAATCTGGTTTAGGTGAAAACGACGTAAATAATCTTGAAATAATATTCTTCTTTACTTGAGTTGTCGTCGGAGATGGAATATTTCCTTCATTAGTCTTTCTTATGACTTTAGTATTTACAAATAATCCCCACTCCCTGTCATACGAAGTTAGAATATCTTTCTCGTCGAATTTAATTGTTCCTTTGATTCTCGTGCTTTCATTCTTCACATTTAGATCCACTTCAAGTGTATAAAATCCTGCCATCAATTTTTTATAATCTTCTTTGTTCAAAGTCACAACAAATTCTTTTCTCTCTATTGGACCGATATCAAAAGTCTTGTCGAACTTAAAAAAATCGGAATAAAATTCTCCCTTAACATCTTTGAAACCATAATTCACTTTATTTATCAATGACAATTTTATCGTATTCGAACTTGGATCAAGCTGGCTTTGGCCAATATCAAATACCTCATCTAAATTAACAAAATTTATCGTCAATCCAAGGTCTTTTTTATCTCCTTCTTCATTTCCAATGGAATATCTTAATACATAATATCCCTCATAATTAAAATTTTCTCGCGGGTATATGACAACGTCAATCGTTTTTGTTTCCTTAGATTTCAAGCTAAACTTTTCTTCCGGAGTCATTCTAAAACCGAGAAGGTTATATAACCCAAACACATCGTCCTCTCCATGGTTTGTGACATTAAGTTGAAGATAAATTGGCTCGTTTAAATTAGTTATATAAACGACGTCGTCAGATACTTTTTCAACAGTAACGTTTAGAGAAAAGACTGTAGGAATCAGAAGAAGGGTGCAAAAAATAAACAAAACCTTTTTTAACATGCGATAAAATGACGAATATTGTATATAAATATTTCTATGTTATCTTTTAATGACAATTAAAATCCCCATAAGTATCGCTGAAAGTACAAATTTAAATCTGTATGACTCCACCTCTTTGCCCCTCAAGTTCAAGGTAGGCTTTTGCTTGATCCAAGAAGTTATTACAATCTGCTATCAATTTATCCTCAAATTCTTCTATTCTAGCTGGAATGACCCATTTATTGTAAATATCTCTGAACGGAGTTTTCCAATTTGCTTCTTCAAACTGGTGTTTATAATCTCTTACCAAAGTGCCCTTAAGTTTTATCTCACATGAACCGGTCTGCATCTTTATTTTTTGCCCCTCTTTCTGAATCTCAATATCTTTCATTCCAAGAATCTTCCATTGGATTTTTACTTCAAATTTAAAATAATGTGTAATCTCTCTTGACCCCGTCCAAAAAATATCAAGTCCCTTGACCTCCGGTCCCTGTTTTTCTATATATCTATCTTCCGTTACCTTAAGTTTGGTCTCTTCACCAAGAAAATCATAGCACCATCTATAAAATTCCTTAAATTCAAAAGGACCAGTATGTTTTATTTTACTTGCATAAAGTGTTTCAGGATCTGACATTTTTCATCACTCTCTTCAAATTTGAACAATCCCCGCCTTTTGTCCTTCGAGAGCAAGATAAGCTTTGACTTGATCCAAAAACTCTTCACATTCAGAAATTAATTTAGATTCATACTCTTCAACTCTAGCGGGGATGACCCATTTTTCATATATAGCTCTCATGAATTTTTTACTTGCGTTCTGCTCAAACTTTGCTTCATAATCTCTTATTAAAACGCCCTTGACTTTGATTTCAATAGAACCTGTATTTATCTTTGATTTTTTCCCATTTTTTTCTATTTCAATATCTTTTAGTCCGATGACACTCCATTCAACCTTTATTTCATGTTTGAAATAGTCCGTTATTTTTCTGAATCCACTCCATTTAATATCAATATTCTTTGAATCGACCCCAAGTTTCTCAACATATTTTTCTTCAACTACAACTAAATTTGCTTCCTCTCTGAGCCAATCATAACAAAATCGATACAGTTCTTTAAAATGAACTGGACCAGAATTCTTTATCTTACTATTAAATATGACTTCTTTCTCTGGCATTTTTCTACCCTCTTTCTATTTATTTAAAATACAAAACATCTTTAAAAATCTTCTTGAATTATAAATCGATACTCTTTGCCTTCTGCGCCTCTGTTTCCATAAAAGCTTTCGATTGATCAACAAATTCATCACAAAAATCAAGAAGTTGATCTTCAAATTGTTCAATTCTAGCTTTGATGAGCCATTTCTCATAAATTTTATTCATCCATGACTTAAATTGTGAAGTATCAAATTTACCTTCATAGTCCCTGATAACAGTTCCTTTCACCTTCATTTCTATTGACCCCGTATTCGTCTTTAATTTTTTCCCGTCTTTTTGATATTCGACATCCTTGAGACCTACCACTCTCCATTTTACTTCAATAGTATACTTAAAATAATCCGTAACTTTTCTAAATGCATTCCAAGTCGCTTCTATGTTCTTTCCGTTAGCGATCTTCTCAACATACGAAGTTTCAGCAATGATTAAATTAGTCTCATCACTCAGCCAATCATAACAGAAATTATAGAGCTCTTTAAAATTGACTGGCCCGGTATTTTTTAACTTGCTCTCAAAAACCTCTTTCTTTTTCATTCAAACACAAAGAAATCATAACTTAAAAATTCTTCTACGAAGAATTTTTCGTTGATTTCATTCGGCGCTTCCATTCATTTCAATAGATTCTTTCAAAGGATGACAAGAAGTTTATATTAATTAATAAGAGGAGAATTACAATATTACTCGTTCAATAAAATTTCCTGCTTTGTCTGTGACCATGACTTTTTGAAAGGTTTTTCCTTTTAATGAAACTTTTTTATTGCACATTCCTTTATCTAATCTAGAGCAAATACTTGAACTTTTTTCTTTACCTCTGCTGTCATTATAAAAATAAGTTGCTTCTTCGAGATTTTGTTCAGTTATATTTAAGTTGAAATAAATATATTTTCCATCGTCATTCCAGA
>PFCY01000094.1 GCA_002763085.1 Candidatus Pacearchaeota archaeon CG10_big_fil_rev_8_21_14_0_10_32_14
AATTAGATGTGGTAACAAATTATGCCAGGAATCAGTCAGAGCATCATAGCACACAGTTTACGTAACGTCGGGAAACCGCACTCGCCCGCCGGCGATTTGTCCCGCAGGACAAACCTTTAGGGTGCGGAGGACGTCATGAGTTTCATCAAATTTACTTCGTTAAAATTTATTTAGAAATTTTAATTTACAACTTCATAGCCATTTATTCCTTTGTTGTAGACAAGTTTTAAGAACGGGCACGAAATATTAGTTTTTGTAACAACTCCCTGAATCTTATTTTTAATGATTAATTCTTTTTTTACATCACAATCTCCATTAAAAAAATTAGTTTGGATATCTCTATTCACTGACCCCAGATTAGAATCGAGCAACGATACAACATAATTTTCTGATATTGGATAAACCCCTAAGCCTATAAAACTATCTGCCATGAGATTAATCTTAGTTCCATAAGTTTCTTCTATAAATCTCAATGCTTGATATGTCGAATCATCAAGAATAGGAACCGCTTCAAAACTTTTTGCATTATAGAAAAAATATAAAAAATGTATAAAAAATACAATAATCACAATTACAGATAAAATTAAAATTTTATATTTCTTTATACTATGAGAAAGTATTCCTAATATGAAATAAAGGCCATATCCCGATAGAATTGCTAGACTCACCAAATAAAGATAAAAAATTCTTTGAAAGGGTAGGAAAATATTTACATTTAAAAAATAGAAAAAGAAAATATTCAATAAAGAGAAAAGAAACCACACAATTAATGCCTTGTTCTCTTTTACTTTATTCATAAATAATGAAAATAATCCCACAAAGCTCAATAAAAAAGATAAAGCCCCATAATAAGATATTGGAGAATAATTAGCCTGTACCGGAGTCCAATTTTTCTGGAATATAATATGATTATAGAGAATATTTTTTAGAGTAGAAATAATATCCCCGGTCCAAAGCAGCTTCGCAGAAACTAATAGTCCTAAGAAAATCATGAGTATTAATAAAATAATATAATCTTTGTTTAATTTTGCTAGACGAAATACAAATATGAGAATAATGATGATAAATATAAAGATTAGTCCCAGAGGATAAATGACTCCAGATAAGATAAAAATAATGATCATCCAAAAAAAGAATTTCTTTTTCTTCGTTTCTTCATACTTATTATAAAAAATAAAAAATAAAAGTATTAAAGTTAGTCCTATATTTAATGGTAACAAAAACAAATTGCCTAGTAAATCAAGAGAACTCTTAAGAAAAATAAAATAAATAGTTGAAAATATTGCAAGTGAAAATTTCTTTGAATTGTCATAAATAAAATAAAATATTAAAGAAGTATTTAAAACAAACACGAAATTTTTTAGAATATTAAATAAAAAAATAAAATGATCATTAAATATTGATATGAATATTGCTAGCAAGACATGAAATCCATTTTCAAGACGAATGTGACCAATTCCACTTTTTAGATATGGATTAGTCATTTCAATCTTCCCTTTGTATATAATATCTTTTGCCTGGGCTAAATGTGCATATTCATCACCGTGAATAGGATATTTGTAATGTCCATAAAATCCGTTTATAAAAAATGTTAAGATTAACACTGCAACAAGTATAATCTTCTCATATCTTTTAAGCACCATTATAATTTTAAATAGAAAAATATATTTAAACATATAGTGTCTATGAAAAACATGAAGAGAGTTGAAATAAGCGTTTTACTTCCATGCCTTAACGAAGAAATGGGTGTTGGCATATGCATTGCTAAAATTCAAGAAGTATTTGAAAGAGAAAACCTATCGGGAGAGATTATCGTCATTGATAACGGATCGATAGATAGGACAGTAGAAGTTGCCAAATCCTTTTCAGGAGTAAAAATAATCAATGTATCGAAAAAAGGTTATGGCAACGCATACTTAGCCGGATTTAAGCAAGCCAGTGGAGATATAATTGTTATGGGAGATGCAGACAACACATACGATTTTTACGACATCCCTCGTTTCCTCAAAGAACTTCAAACCGCAGATTTTGTGATAGGTAATAGAAAATACACCCAGAATGATTCATCTCCAGTTTTACATAGATATGTTGGTAGACCGGTATTTTCAATACTACTCAGATGGTTATTTCATCTAAACATTTCAGATTCTCACTGCGGTTATGGAGCAATAAAAAAAAGTGCACTTGACAAATTAAATCTAAAAAGTGAGGGTATGGAACTAGCTTCCGAAATTTTGATTAGAGCTAAAAAAAATAAACTTGTTATAAAAGAAATTCCAATTAAGTACAATCCTCGGATCGGTCAGTCAAAACTTAGAACTTTCAGCGACGGAGCAAGACATTTAAAACTTATAGGAAAAGAACTTGTAAAACAATAATTTATTTAAGGTAAAATTGTACTGCAAGATTATGAAATCAGATCAAAAAGTATTACTTATAATTGCTTTGGGCTATTTTTTATTAATATTTACGATATTATCCTTTTATCATTTTAATTTCAGTTCAAGAATTTATTTAACTTCAGATTTAATCACAAATTACCAAAAAGAAATTCCTAAAAATCTTGTTCTTTACACATCGAATAGTGGATTTGATGGAAATTATTATTATTTGATATCTGCAGACCTATTCAGAAGTCACATAATAATTCATCCATTAAGATATCAAAGAATTCTTTATCCATTAGTGGTAAGAATATTTTCGTTTAACCAAATAGATATGATTCCATTTACTATGATTTACATAAACTACCTATCAATAATAATTGGAGCATTTTTTATGCTTCTTATCTTTAAAAAGTATAAATCAAAAAATTATTATGTATACATTTGGGCTATTAATGTTGGTTTAATAATTTCATTTGTGAGAGATCTTAGTGAACCCCTTATGATTTTAGGGGTAATAATCGGATTGTGGTGTCTTGAAGAAAAAAAATATCTTCTGTCTAGTGTGTTTTTTAGTCTTGCAATTATGACTAAGGAAATTGTGATAATCATCTTGATCCCTATTTTGATATATCAATTATACAAAAAAGAGTATTTAATATTTGCATATTATTTGACCCCCATCCTAATATTTATAATTTGGCAAGTGATTATATATCTAGAATTTGGGGATTCCCCCCTGATAAATATTCTAATGAGACCTGTTTCAATCCCCTTGATAGGTTTTATAGCAGTTATACTCAATTATGGATCCCTGACAAGACTAGATTGGTATTTTTTTATTGCTAAGTCCCTAATCACAATTTTTGCATTAGCCCAAATATATTTATTAATAAAAAATAAATCTAAAAACAAATCGGTTTACTATTTTGTACTTATGTTTCAATCAATAATATTGGTTCATTTTAGTGAAATCAGGATAATTTGGTACATAGAAGATATAGGAAGATATGCTATTGGGATGTTCTTATTTTCAATACTGTATTATGTAGAAAAAAAGGAAGAATATCCGACATTATTGTTAATTTTATCAATCTTAATCACATTATCATTTTTAATGCCAGAAGTTTATTATATTATGACACACAAATTTATTATATCCTCCTGACATTGAATCTTATCTAAGAGCCTATCCACATAGACAGGCTCTCCAAGTAATAATTCCACAAGCCAAATGAAGCATCGCAAGATAATTTTCAGCCTTTTTGCA